>JAUPWC010000569.1 GCA_030916665.1 Verrucomicrobiota bacterium | reverse complement strand
GCGACGTCGAGCGAGTGGATGTTGTCGCGCACCTGTTTGCCCTTGTAGCCGAAAACCTTGTATTCGCGGCCCTCGAGGTTGCACTTCACGAGGTAGGAGAGGAACCCGTGCAGCTCGACGCCGCTGTGGTTCGGGCCGGTCAGGCAGCCGCCGCGCAGGGCGCAGGTGGGCAGGTTGAAGTAGCGGCCGTATTCCTGGACCATGACGTCGGCCGCGACTTTCGAGGCGCCGAAGAGAGAGTGCTTGGACTGGTCGATCGTGAACGTCTCGGCGATGCCGTGGGCGTAGGCGGGGTCGGCGTAATCCCAGCGGGTGACGAGTTCGGTCAGCTTGATGCTGTTCGGGGCGTCGCCATAGACCTTGTTCGTGCTCATGTGGACGAACGGCGACTCGGGGCAGGCCTGGCGGGCGGCTTCGAGGAAGTTCAGCGTGCCGACGGCGTTGGTGTCGAAATCGTCGAACGGGATGGCCGCGGCGCGGTCGTGCGAGGGTTGGGCGGCGGTGTGGACGATGACCGACGGCTTCACCGCCTTCACCAGCGCGAGCACGCCCGCACGGTCGCGAATGTCGAGCTCGTGGTGGACAAAGCCTTTCAGCTCCTGTGCGAGCCGGCTTTGGTTCCAGCGGGTGTCGCCCTGCGGCCCGAAGAAGACCGCGCGCTGGTTGTTGTCCACGCCGTGGACGGTGTAGCCGAGCGAGGCGAAATAAACGCAGACTTCCGAGCCGATGAGGCCCGACGAGCCGGTGACGAGAAGGGTCTTGGCCATGATAAAAGGGAGCGGTCAGCCAGACAGGGCCCGCCGCGGGTTTCCAGCCGATTTTGTGCGCGGGAACGCGCTTGCCATGGCGCGGGGCGGAGGCGTCATCGGGGCATGCTTTTGCGTTCCTGTCTGCGATGGATGGTTTGGCTGCTGGGAATGGCGGCGACAGGCCTGGCCGTGGAGCGGACGGTGGCCATCGAGGCGCCGCAATCCACCAAAGCCGGCGAGGCGTGCCGGGTGGTCCTCATCGCGGGCACCACGGCCGGACAAGGCGAGCAGGTGGGAATATTCCAGGCGGATTACTCCACGGATGGCGGTCGGACCTGGGCCGGGCTGTGTTACCTCGACAAGCTCGGACCGGAAACGCGTCAGGAGCGCGCCATCACGGCCGGACCGGCCGGTTCGGAAATCCGCGTGCGCCTGCGGGTGGCGTTTCGCGAGGGCCTGGCCGGCGATGTGGATTTCCGGGGGGCGGCCATCCGCTGGACCGGACCCTGGGACAAATGGCAGGAGCCGCCGGCGAAGTCGGTGAGGGTCGCGGTGAAATAGCGGGCCGTGCGCGCCTGCCCGCTGCCCGCACTCAGTGCAGATGGTAGGTCCGCTGCAGGGCCTTGGCCCGCTCGATGTGCATGAAGTCGAGCGCCGGCACCCGCACGGACGGATCGCTGGTGGCGGGCGCGGCCAAGAGGGCCCGCAATTCGGTGCCCCGCCAACCGGTGAACTCGGCCAGCGTGGCCGGCCAGCCCTTCAGGCAAAACGCGGCTGCGGCGAGCAGAACAATTCCGCCCGCGACGGCCCGGAGACGCCCGGCGGGCAGCCGTTCCAGTCCGGCGGCAAGCACGATCGCGAGAAAGGGCAGGGAACCGAGCAGGGAGCTGTATTGGTAGCGCGAACTCATCGCCGCCAGGAATCCCGTGTCGTGCCGACCGATGCCGAGCAGCAGCGAGCTGCCGAGATCGTAGCTGAGCAGGATCAGCAGGACGACGCGTCCGTGGCCCCGGGCGAGCCACAGAGCGCCGCCCAGCGTGCCGACTTTCAGACTGGCGGAGAACAGCAGGGCCGCGGGATGAACGGAGCCACCCAGCAGGCTGTGCCAGGGATTCAACAGGAAGTAGCTGAGACCGAACTCCAGCACCATGCCCCAGTCCTTGCCGAGCTGCTGGTGGAGACCGCTGGAGTTGAGCTTGATCAGGACCGCCACGACGACAGCGGGGAGCAGGCATAGCAGCGCACCGGGCAGGCCGCGCAGCAACGCGCGGCGGTCCGCGGCCAGCAGTGCCGGCAGCAGCAGCCCCGCGGCCAGCACCGGGCCCGTGAGCACACCGCGGGAAAAGGAGCAGGCGCTGGCCGCGGCGAAGAGCCCCAACGGCAGATGCAGCCGCCAGGAAAACGGGGTGAGCCGGTCGCGATGCGCCTCCCACCAGCACAGGCCGAGCAGCAGGAAGTGAGTCGCGAGGATCGCCGACCATTGCACGGCCCAGCCGAGGGTCTCGATGTTGCCGGGCGTCAGGGCGAACACGGTGACCGCCGGGAGGGTCGCGGCGAGGGGGAAGCCCACGCGGGCGAGCAGCCGGGCGAACAGCGCGACGTTGGCGGCGTGGGTCAGCCAAAGCAGCGCCAGCATCAGCGGATAACTGCCCCCGAGCCCGAACACCGCGGCGGCCCAGAGCGACTTGAACAGCGGCACGTAGTTCTCCGAGAAAACCTGTCCGATCCATGCTCCCGTTCCCATCTGCGCCATCTGGTCCAGCAGGAACAAGTCGTCGGCAAACCAGAACAGCTCGCGAAACGAGCCGTGCCAGATCAGAAACGGCGCAAGGGCCGTCCCGCCGGCCGCCGCGAAAAGCCAACGCATCCGCCCAGGCCGGCCTTGCGGCGGGCTGTCAGCCGGAGTTTGGGGCGACGGCACGGTGGAAGCCTCTTCCTTGCGCTTCAGCCACGCGGTTCCGGCGTCCCAGAAAACCGCGGCGATGAAAACCAGCACCAGCGGATAAACCGGTGCAAACGACGAGATGGTATGCACCGGGAAAGACGACGCCTCGATGGCCGCGTGCATCAGGATGGATGCGGCGGAGGCACCCCAGGCCGCGGCGGCGACCGCGAGCTCATAAGTCCAGCGCCGGTGCCAGAGCAGCCAGCCGGCGCGCGCCAACATCAGCAGCTGGGCGAGCCAGAACAGCGTCATGAGCACCGGCCGCAGCGCCTTGCCGACGGCGTGCAGTGTGTCGGCCTTCCACACGTTGAGCAGGTAGCGCTTGGCTCCGACCACGTCGAGTTCGCCCTCCGGCGGCGACAGCCGTTCGCGCGTGAGATCGCGAAAGAGCTGCAGCTCCTCGGGTGAACCGGTGCTCGGTGGCGGCCGGCCGGCGAATTTGCTGAAACGGATCACGAAGTCC
This sequence comes from Verrucomicrobiota bacterium, assembly GCA_030916665.1. Taxonomy (GTDB): domain Bacteria; phylum Verrucomicrobiota; class Verrucomicrobiia; order Opitutales; family Opitutaceae; genus Lacunisphaera. The sequence continues at coordinate 90 of JAUPWC010000569.1, read as the reverse complement.
GCGAAGTCCCGCGTGGCGCGCACGAAGGTGGGCGTCTGGCTGTCGAGCCAGCGCGGCGCGAAGCCGCTGCGGCGCGGGCCGGCGGGCAGG
>JAUPWC010000568.1 GCA_030916665.1 Verrucomicrobiota bacterium | reverse complement strand
CTCGAACCAGGGTTGGCCGTCGATGAGGATGTTGCGTTCCAGGAGACTGTTGATCCAGACCGCGACGGTCACGCCGAGGAGGCCGCCGCCAACCGCGAGGAGCAGGCACTCGGTGAGCTGTTGCGCGATGAGCCGCGCGCGGGACGCGCCCAGGGCGGCGCGGATGGCGAACTCGCGCGCGGCGGCCGTGGCGCGCGCCAGCTGGAGGTTGGCGAGATTGGCGCAGCAGATCAGCAGCACGAAGCCCGAGAGGCCGAGAAGCATCCACGAAATGTTGCGACCGACATCGTCCATGATCGCCTCGTGCAGCGCCGAGGCCAGGTAACGCCGGCCGGCGTAATCCTGCGGAAAGGCCTTCTGTTGTTCCGCGGCCACCGCGGCGAAGGGCGCGATGGCGGCCTCGGGCGTGACCCCGGGCTTGAGCCGCCCGATGAGGGAGAAGGCGCGGTAGGGGCGGTAGAGCGACTGGTCCTTCGTGAAATTGAGCGGACGGAAGAGCGCCACGTTGCCCCAGAGCATCTTGTAGTCGAAGCGCGCGGGCATGACGCCGACAATGGTGACAATCTCGCCATCAAGCCGGAGCGTGCGGCCGACGATGTTGCGGTCGCCGCCATAGCGGGAGAGCCAGAAAGCCTCGGTGAGCAGCACGACCTGGTTCTTGCCGGGCTCAAATTCCTCGGGCGTGAAGGCGCGGCCTAGCAGCGGCTCGATGCGGAACGTTTCCCTCATGTCGGAGGAGAACGTCATGCCGCGGACGCGCTCGGCGGGCCGGCCCGGCTCGGCCAGCGCGAAGGACGCGTAACCCATCGTCGTGAACGAGGCGAAGCCGCTGGCGGCCGGGGCGATCTCGCGGATTTCCTGATCGGAGAAGGCGCGGGTCTCGCCGCCGCGCGTGGTTGCTTCGACGAGCACGATGCGGTCCGCTTCCGGATAGGGCGCAGAGCGGAACAGCAGCGCGTCCACCACGCTGAACATCGAGGTGTTCACGCCGATGCCGAGGGCGAGCGTCACCAGGGCCACAAGCGTGTAGCCCGGGGAGTTCAGCAGGGAGCGGAGGGCGTAGCGCATAAGGGCAAGATTAAGTCTGAAGTTTAAGAGGGCGGAGCGGGTTGCAGCGGTGTCTTCAACTTCAACTTTTCACTTCAACTGCCGCGAAGCGGCCTATTCGGCGCGCAGCGCCTCGAGCGGGTCGACGCGGGTGGCGCGGCGGGCGGGGAGCCAGCAGGCGAGGGCGGCGACAGCGAAGAGGATGGCGGCGGTGCCGGCGAGGGCGACCGGGTCGGTCGCGATCATGCGGGGCATGAAGGAACCGAGGAACAGCCCGAGGGCGTAGGCGCCGGCCATGCCCAGCACCAGGCCGATGGCGGTGAGCAGCAGGCCGCGCCCGAGCACGAGCTTGAGCACGTCGGACGGCTTGGCCCCGAGCGCGAGGCGGATGCCGAACTCGCCGGTGCGCTGGGCCACGATGTTGGAGATGACGCCGTAAAGGCCGACGGCGGCGAGCACGAGGCCAAGGCCGGCGAAACCGGTGAGCAGCTGGGCGACGATGATGAGGTTGTGCTGCTGGCGCTCGACGAACTGGTCCACGGTCATGAGCTGGTCGGCGGGCAGATCGGGGTCCACTTCGGCGACAGCCCGGCGCACGCTCTCGATGAGCGCGGCGGGATTCTCGCTGCGCACGGCGAAGCGGATCCAGGTCCAGGGTTCGTGGGCGACGGAGCGGTAGACGTGGAAGCCGGTCGGCGGGTTGGTGAAAGCGACGGCGGACTGGGCGCTGCGCACGACGCCGATGATCTCGACCCACTTGGTCTGGCCGTTGTGCACGAGGCCGAGGCGTTGGCCGAGCGGGCTGCCGGTGGGCCAGAATTGTTGGGCGAGGGCGTCGTTGATCACGACCTGCTCGGCGTCGCCGGCCTTCACGTCGGCTGCGAAGATGCGGCCCTCGACGAGCCTGATGCCAAGGGTGTCAAAGTAACCCGAGGTCACCATCACATGGCTGGCGCGGGGCAGCGTGGTCGGGTCGGCGCCGCTGAGGGATTCGTTGGTGATCTGGCGGGTGTTGCCGTAGTGCCAGAGCGGCAGCGAGGTGGAAAGGGCCACGCTCTGCACGCCGGGCAGGCCGCCGACGCGCGTCTCGATGCTGCGGAAAAACTCGAGGCGCCTCTCGGGTGTCTCGTAGCGCTTTTCCGGCATGGGCAGGACGCCGGTAAGAACGTGCTTGGTGTCCCAGCCCGTTTCCAACGCCAGAATCCGGGCAAAGCCGCGCTGCATCATGCCCGCGCCGCCGAGCAGGACGAGCGCGAGCGTGACCTCGGCGATGACGAGCGCATGCCGCAGGCGGTGATGGCTGCGGGCGGAGGTGGTGCCGCGACCCTGCGACTTGAGGGTGCCGACCACATCGGTGCGCGAGGCGATCCACGCCGGCACGATGCCGAAGATCACGCCGGTGAGCACGGAGGCGGCGATGGTGGCCAGCAGGACGCCGCGATCAATGGGCAGTTCGAGACCGCCGAGCTTGTCGCCGATACGGACGTTGGCCTCGAGGAGGCTGTTGACCCAGAGGGCGATCAGGAGGCCGAGGCCGCCGCCGACAAGCGAGAGAAGCAGGCACTCGGTGAGCTGCTGGCCGATAAGACGGGCACGGGAGGCGCCGAGCGCGGCGCGGATGGCGAACTCGCGCACGGAGACGGTGGCGCGGGCGAGCTGGAGGTTGGCGAGATTGGCGCAGGCGATCAGGAGCACGAAGCCGGAGAGGCTGAGCAGCATCCAGGAAATCTTGCGGCTCTCGCCGTCCATGAGCGCCTCGTGGAGCAGCGGGGCCGCGAAGCGCATGTCGGCGTAGTCCTGGGGAAATTCCTGCTGCCACGCGGAGCTCAGCGGCCCGAGTTCGGCGGCAACCTGCTCACGCTCACGTCCGGACTGGAGGCGGCCGATGAGGGAGAAGATGCGGATGCCGCGGTTGCGGGACTGCTCGGGGGTGAACGAGAGCGGACGCCAGAAAGCGGAGCCGCCCCAGAGAAACCGGTATTCGAAGGCCGCCGGCATCACGCCGATGATCGTGTGCGGATCGCCGTCGATGCGCAGGACGCGGCCAAGGACGGACGGGTCGCCGCCGTAGCGATCCTGCCAGTGACTGTAGGCGAGCAGCACAACCTGGCCCTTGCCCGGCTGGCACTCCTCCGCCGTGAACGGCCGGCCGATCTGCGGCTGCACACCGAGCGTGATGAAGAGGCCCGCGTCGGCGAGGATGCCGTTGAGGCGTTCCGGCGGCTGGCCGGCGTCGGCCACGGCGGAGAAATCGCGCGTGAACACGAATTTCTCGGAGAAGGCGGTGCTCTTCTCGCGAATGTCGTTCAGTTCGGTGGCGGAGAATTCGGTGTCCTGGTCCTGGCGCTCGATGCGCTGGAGCATTACCAGCCGGTCCGGCTCAGGGAAGGGGGCGGCCTTGAACAGCAGAGCGTCCAGCAGGCTGAACATCGAGGTGTTCACGCCGATGCCCAGGGCCAGCGTGAGCAGCGCGATGATCGTGAAGCCCGGGGTTTTGAGCAATGACCGCAAGGCAAAGCGCATAAGAAGAGTTTAAGTCGGAAGCTTGGGTTTGAGCCGACGGAAGGGAGAAGCCGCTTACTTCAACTTCAACTTTTCACTTCAACCGCGCGCAGCGCGCTCAGGCGCGCGTGGGATCGGATTCCATCTGTTCCTCGACGACGCGGCCGTCGAAGACGTGGATGGTGCGGTCGGCATTGCGGGCGAAGCGGGCGTCGTGGGTGACCATGACGATCGTGGAGCCGCTCTTGTGAAGATTGCGGAGGAGCTCCATCACGGCGTCACCGTTCTTCGAGTCGAGGTTGCCCGTGG
>JAUPWC010000007.1 GCA_030916665.1 Verrucomicrobiota bacterium | reverse complement strand
GTGAGTTCGCCCACCGCCTTGCCGTCGAGGGAAACCTTCAGGTTCGCGCGGGTGATCACGTAGGGCACGACGTTCGGGTTGTTTACGCGCCAAGTCACCTGGACATCGCCGCTCGGCATGCGCTGCAGGCGGAGCAGCTCGGCGCGCAGGCCGGCTGTGACGATCTGCATGTTGCTGGAGCAGCCGGCGACGAACAGCACGGCAAGGGAGAGGAGCAGGGGGGCGAACAGCTTCTTCATAGGACCGCGATGGTGGGGAGGAAGCGCCGGCCGGCAAGGCTTAGTCTTCCTTGGTCTTTTTCTTGGATTCGCCCGAGCCGCCCAGTTCGAGCTGCGCGATCACACCGACGGCTGCCAGCGCCAGGATCGAGGGAAACATCCATGGGGTGCTCTCGATGAGGGCCGGCATGTGGTCGGGATGGCGGTAATAATGGAGCCAGTCCATCTGGCCGGTGAAATACGTCAGCGCGAGCACGGCGCGGAACGCCCCCAGCAGCGCCGTGGACAGCACGATGAGGATCCGCTGCATCTTCACCGCGAGGAAACCGCCGATGATGCCCATGACCGCGCCGGTCAACAGCGAGACCATGTGGTGGAAATTTGCCAGCAACAGCATGCCGAGGGTGGCGCCAAACCCAAAGCCCGCCACGAACACCGCCGCGATGTAGAGCAGGAAAGCCAGGCCCGCGCCCAGCATTGCGCCGATCACCAGCGTGACGACCTGCGCGCCCGGCCCGAAACCGACGGCGGTGGCGAGCGCGTGGCCGGCGGCCAGCCCCATCAGTCCGCCCACGATGGACAGCGTGACCTTGAAGACACGGTAGCCGAAGAACACGTCGAGCACGCCCCAGGCGATGGCGCCGACGGAAATCCACGGGTAAAGATCGGCCAGTTCGCTCATGCCCGGCTTATTTGACCAGGAACAGCGGCGCGCCCGGTCCCATCGGCAGGCCGAGTGCGATCCACGCCATGAGCAGCGCCACCCAGCCGATCAGGAAACAGACCGAGTAGGGCAGCATCGTGGCGATGAGCGTGCCGATGCCGCCCTTGGGGTCGTATTTGTGGATGAAGGTCAGGATCAGCGGAAAGTAGCTCATGAGCGGCGTAATGATGTTGGTGCAGCTGTCGCCCACGCGGAACGCACCCTGCACCATCTCGGGCGAGTAGCCGAGCAGCATGAACATCGGCACGAAGACCGGCGCGAGCAGGGCCCATTTGGCCGAGGCGCTCGAGATGAGGATGTTCACCGCGGCGGCAAAGAGCACCAGCGCGAGCATCAGCGGCATCGGCTTGTCCTCCAGCCCGAGGTGCTGGATGAATTCCGCGCCGCTGACGGCGGTGATGATGCCGAGGTTCGTCCAATTGAAATAGAAGATGAACTGCGCCGCGAAGAACGCCAGCACCACGAACGAGGCCATGGACTTCATCGTCACGGTCATGCCCTGCATCAGGTCGTGGTCGCTTTTGAGCGAACCCGCGGCCACGCCGTAGGCGATGCCCGGCAGCAGGCCGCAGAGGAAGATGAAGAAGATCAGCCCGCGGATGAAGTAGGAGTCGAGAAACGAGGGCTTCTTCGGGTCGAGGAGGAATCCGTTGGCGGAGAGCGTGCCCCAGAGCACGACGGCGGTGATGAGCAGCACCACGCCGCCCGCCGCCCACAGGCCGCGTTTCTCCCGGGCATTGAGCGGCGTGAGCGCCTCGCGCTTCGCGTCGCCGGTGTAGTCGCCGAGGCGCGGGGCCACGATCCGCTCGGTCACCCTGGTGCCGATGGCCGTGATCAGGAGCGTGGAGGCGCCCATGAAATACCAGTTGGCAAAGTCATCCACGGTGTAGGCCGGGTCCACGATGTGGGCGGCAGCCTCGGAGAGACCGGAAAGCAGCACGTCCACGGAGCCGACGATCAGGTTGGCGCTGTAGCCGCCCGACACGCCGGCAAAGGCCGCCGCGAGGCCGAGGAAGGGATGGCGGCCGAGCGTGTGGTAGAGCGCGGCGGCGAGCGGCGTGAGCAGCACGTAGCCGACCTCGCTGCCGGCGTTGGACATCACCCCGGTGAAGACGACCATCGGCGTGATGAGCTTCGCCGGGGAGTTGAGCACGAACAGCCGCAGCAGCGCGCCCATCAGGCCGGTGTATTCGGCGATGCCGATGCCGAGCATGCAGGTCAGCGAGACCCCGAGCGGCGGGTAGGCGAGAAAGTTGCGCGGCAACTCCACGATGATGCGCTGAATCCCCTCGGCGGAGAGCAGGTTCACGACGTTCACCACCTTGCCGGTGGACGGATTGGTCACCTGCACCCCGAGCTGGTGGCAGACCCAGGAGAGCACCACCACGAGGGCGGCGAGAGCGGCAAAGAGCGTGGCGGGATGCGGCAGCGCGTTGCCGGCGCGCTCGACGCCGTTGAGGAAACGCTGCAGGCGCGAGGAAGGGGCGGGCGTGGCGGTCATGGCTGGCTCAGAGCGGTGGGAGGGTGAGGCCGGCGCCGGGTCCCATCGGCAGGCCGAGCGCGATCCAGGTGACGAGCATCAGCGACCAGAACACCAGAAACGCGATCGAGTAGGGGACCATCATGGCCAGCATGGTGCCGATGCCGGTGTCGGGCACGTAGCGCGAGGCGAAGCCGAGGATGAGCGGGAAATATTGGTTTAGCGGCGTGACGATGTTGGTGCAGCTGTCGCCGACCCGGTAGGCGCCCTGCACGAGCTCGGGCGAGTAGCCGAGCAGCATGAACATCGGCACGAAGATCGGCGCGAGCAGCGTCCACTTAGCCGAGGCGCTGCCGATGACGAGGTTCACGACGGCGGTGAAGATCACCAGCGACATCATCAGCAGGATGGGACTGCCCTGGAGGTTGAGGTCCCGGATGGCCCCGGCGCCCTTCACGGCCATCACGGTGCCGAGGTTGGTCCAGTTGAAGTAGGCGAGGAACTGCGCCGCGAAGAACGCCATCACGATGTAGGAACCCATCGCCGAGACCGAGGCGTCCATGCCGCGGATCACGTCGTTGTCGTTCCGGATCGTGCGCGCGCCGATGCCGTAGGCGAGACCGGCGACCAGGCCGTAGAAAAAGATGAAGAAGATCAGCCCGCGGATGAAGTAGGAGGCGAGGAAGGTCGGGTTCTTCGGGTCGAGCAGGAAGCCGCCTTCCGTGAGCGTGCCCCAGAGCACGGCACCGGTGACGGCGAGCACTGCGAGCACGGAGTAAAGCAGGCCGCGCTTCTCGTCGGCGCTAAGCGGCTTGATCGGCTCGGGCTTGGCGTCGCCGGTGTAGGTCCCCAGACGTGGCTCGATGAACTTGTGCGTCACCCAGGTGCCGACGGCGGTGATGAGCACCGAGGCGGCCACGAGGAAATACCAGTTGGCGGCCGGGTTCACCAAGATGCCGGGCCGCACCACCGCGGCAGCGGCCTGGGTGATGCCGGCCAGCAGGGCGTCAATGGTGCTGAGCACGATATTGGCGCTGAAGCCGCCCGCCACGCCGGCAAACGCCGCCGCCAAGCCGGCCAGCGGGTGCCGCCCGGCGGCGTGGAAGATCGCCGCGCCCAAGGGCACGAAGAGCACGTAGCCCACGTCCGCACCCGAGTGGGACAGGATGCCGCCGAACACCACGATCGGCGTCAGCCAGCGCCGGGGCGAAGCCAGCACGATCAGGCGCAAGCCGGCGGTGATCAGGCCGGTGCGTTCTGCCACCGCAATGCCCACGAGGCAGGCCAGCACCGTGCCCAGCGGGGGAAAGCCCACGAAATTCGGCACCAGCTGGGTCAGCATCCGGTGCAGGCCTTCCGTGTTGAGCAGGCTGATGACCGGCACCGGCTGTCCGGTGGCCGGATGGGTGACGGAGACGCCCATCCGGGCGAAGATCGCCGACAGCAGCACGACGACCACAGCCAGCACGGCGAACAGGGTGGACGGGTTGGGCAGCAGGTTGCCGATCCGCTCGATCGTGTTCAGCAAGCGCTGAAACGCCGAGGGCCTTGCGGCAACAGCAGAGGACTGTGTCATATCCCCGATGCAACCGCCGACACAGCCGGCGTCAATGCCCGCCGTTACAGGTTTATAACAAAACCAGCGCCCGGACGCTTTCGATCACCACCCAGGCGACACCGAACATCAGGCCCCAGCGCAAAATTCCCTTCATGAGCCGGCGGCGAAACAGCCCGCGCCGGAAGTGATCGGCCCGCAGCTTGTTGAAGGCCTGGAAAGGCGGTCGGCTGACCAGCTGATCGTAAGGCGACGGCTTGTGCCAGCTGGACCGCACATACTGCTCGCTGCCTCCTTGGAGGAGCGGCAGGTGGTTCAGCAGGCGGCGGAGCGGAGTCGGCATGGCGGCGGGAGGACAGGGATCGTCAAAATAGCGCTTTCGTTCAATGGGTTTCCCGCTATCTCGACACCTTTCACGGCCACTTTACCCAAGCACGATGCATTCCTTCCACTACGTCGGACATAAACTCCATTGCGAGTCGGTTGACCTCGCCGCCGTCGCCCAGCTGCACGGCACGCCGACCTACGTCTACAGCGCGCAGACCATTGCCGACAATTACCGGCGCCTCGCCTCCAGCCTGACGGGCCTGGATTTGCAGATCTGTTACGCGATGAAGGCCAATTCCAACCTGGCGATCCTGCGCCACTTCGCGAACCTCGGCGCGGCCTTCGACCTCGTGAGCGGCGGCGAACTGCGCCGCGTGACCGCCGCGGGCGGAGCGGCCAACCGCAGCGTCTTTGCCGGCGTGGGCAAGTCCGAGGCTGAGATCCGCCTCGCCATCGAGGCCGGAGTCTATGGTTTCCACGTCGAGAGCGAGCCGGAGCTCGCCCGCATCAACCACGTGGCCGGCCAGCTCGGCAAGAAGGCCCCCCTCGCCATCCGCATCAACCCCGACGTGGACGCCAAGACCCACGCCAAGATCACCACGGGCAAGAGCGACAACAAGTTCGGCATCCCGCTGAAGCACGCCGCCGAGGCCTACGCCGCCGCCGCGAAGTTCCCGCACCTCGAGATCAAGGGCGTGCAGATGCACATCGGTTCGCAGCTCACCTCGATCACCCCCTTTGCCGAGGCCGTGGAGAAGGTCGTGCCCTTTGTCGCCGAGCTCAAGAAGACCTACGGCATCGCGTATTTCAGCATCGGTGGCGGCATCGGTATCATCTATCAGGACGCCCTCGCCAGCGGCCAGCAGGCCTGGTGGGACGCCAAGCCCGAGGGTGAGCGCCCGCTCACGCCCGAAGCCTACGGCGCCGCTCTCAAGCCGCTCCTTGCGCCGCTCGGCCTCAAGATCCTGCTCGAGCCCGGCCGCTTCCTCGTCGGCAACGCCGGCGTGCTCCTCTCCCGCGTCGAATACCTCAAGCGCGGCGCGGCCAAGAACTTTCTCGTCGTGGACGCCGCGATGAACGACCTCGTGCGCCCGGCCATGTATGAGGCCTACCACGAGATCGTCCCGCTCACCCGTGACAGCGCGCGTCCCGCCCTCAAGGCCGACATCGTCGGCCCGATCTGCGAATCCGGCGACTGCTTCGCCAAGGACCGCACGCTGCAGTCCGTCGGCGAAGGCGAATTGATCGCCTTCATGAGCGCCGGCGCCTATGGCTACACCATGTCCAGTCGCTACAACACCCGCGCCCAAGCCGCCGAGGTGCTGGTGTCCGGCAGCCGGTTCGAGCTGGTCAACTCGCGCGAAAGTTTTGAGTCTATGATCGCCGGGGAAAAAATCCCCGCTTTCCTGAAGACGTGAAGCAAAACCACGGACAACTGACCACCGACCACCGACCCAACCGGGTGAATCCCGAAGTTCGGCTCTGTTTGCCGGTCGGTGGTCGGTGGTCGGTGGTCCGTGGTCTCTAAAGCACCCCATGCCCGACTCGCGCCCCCTCAACTTCACCGTCATCGGCGCGGGTGCGTGGGGCACGGCGGTGGCGGCGCATCTCACGCGCCGCGGGCAGCGGGCGACGCTCGTCACCCGTCGGCCCGAGCACGCCCTCACGATGCAGCTTGCGCGTGAGAACCGCGACTATCTGCCGGGCGTGAAGCTGCCCGATGCGCTCACGGTCACGTCCGACCTGCGCGCCGGCCTCATTGAGGCCGATGTTGCGCTCATCGCCAGCCCGTCGCATGCGCTGCGCGAATGGTGCGGCCGCATGCAGGCCGAGCTGGGTGGCGCCGGCCGGCTCCAGCTATTCATCAGCTTGGTGAAAGGCCTCGAGCTCGGAACGCTGCTCCGTCCGAGCGAGGTCATGGCGCAGACCTTCCCCGGCCTGAACGTTGCCACGCTCACCGGACCGACCAACGCCTCCGAGGTCGCGCAGGGCCTGCCCGCCGCCGTCGTGCTCGCCGTCGCGCAGCCGGGCGAATTCGTGGACCGCGTGCAGGCGGCCATGAGCGGTTCGACGCTCCGGCTCTACACGAGCGACGACCTGGTCGGCGCAGAATACGGCGCCAGCCTGAAGAACATCTACGCCATCAGCGCGGGCTTCTGCGACGGCCTGAAACTGGGCGACAATTCCAAGGCCTCCCTCATCACGCGCGCGCTGACCGAGATGGTGCGCGTGGGCGAGACGCTCGGCGCCAAGCGCGAGACCTTCTACGGCCTGAGCGGCTTCGGCGACCTTGTGGCCACCTGCCACGGCGCATGGAGTCGGAACCGCCAGTTCGGCGAACTGATCGGCGCCGGCGCCACCGTGGCGGATCTGCTGGCCGGTCGCAAAACGGTGGTCGAGGGCTACCGAACCACGCAGGCCCTGCACGACCTCTGCCTGCAGCGCGGCATCACCGCCCCGATCCTCGGCGAGGTGCACGCGATCCTCTACCAGGGCAAGAAGCCGATGGACGCGCTGATGTCGCTCATGACCCGCGAGCTGAAGCGCGAGACGCACTCACCGTTCCAGAAGAAGTAGTGGTGGAGCCCGCGCTCCGTGCGGGCTGATCGGAAAAGCTGCGCGGAGCGCAGGTTCCACCTGGTCTCGCGTAAGTCGTGTGCGGTCGCGCTACGCCGACACCTCCGCAAACCGCGGCTGCGCGGCGGCGTGGCGGCGGTGGATGTCGAGGTAGGTCTCGTCCACCAGCCGGTCCACGGCGGGGCCGGCGAGGAATTTCGCGCTGAAGCCGGGTTTGTCGGCATCGAGGGCGTTGCGGGCGGCGAGCAGGAAGTCGCGGATCAGTTCGCGCGGGCTTTCGTCGCCCACGGAGATGCGGATCGTGGTCGGCGTGATGCCGGCTTCTTTGAGCGCGGTTTCGCCGAGCTCCGAATGGGTCGTGAGCGCCGGGCACAGCACGAGCGTGTTGCTCTGGCCGAGCGACACCATGTGGCCAAACATCGGCGTGAGCGTGTCGTAGAAGCGCTCGAGCGTGGTCCGCGAGATCTTCGCCTTCTCGAAGTGGATCGTGAACAGCGGCGCGGGCAGGCCGAGGTAGGAGAGGCGTGCGGCAAGCGCGTGGTTGGGGTCCGATGGATTGGCCGGGCCGCTCACCGTGACCTGCGGGTGCGAGGCGAGCCAGCGGGCGAAGATCGCGGTGTTGATGCATTTCCGCAGCATGCGCGCCTCGAGCGTCTTCATGCCGGTGAGCACCTCGAAGGCCTTGTCGGAATCGAGGAAGGCACCTTTCACATAATAAACGTTCCAGAACAGCGTGTCGTTCCACGAGTGCCCGGCGGGGGACTGGCCGCCCTTGGGGATGAACATGTGCTCGTTGCGGCCGATGACGACGCCGGCCGTGGTCGTGCCGTGACCGGTGAGATCCTTGGTGTAGCTGTGCAGCAGGAAGTCGGGGCGCTCGGCGGGATCGGTGGCCTGGAGCGGTCGCACGAGGAACGGCGTGGCGACGGTGCCGTCGAGGATGACGGTGAGCTGCTCCGCGTGCGCGGCGCGGCAGAGGGCCGGGATGTCGAGGAACACGCCGTGCGGGTTGCAGGGACTTTCGAGATAGACGTAGATGCGCCGGCCGGCCGCGAGCCGGTCACGGTGCCGCGCGCGCACCTGTGCGAGGGCGGAACGGAAGTCGGCCTCCGTGGCGCCGTCGAAGAAATGCACGGCCACGTCGAGATTGCTGCGTTTGCCGAACCAGTCGTGGATGAGCTGGTAGGCGCCGCCGTAGATGTTGCGGGAGGAAAGGATGATGTCCTCGTAGCCGACGAGGTGGGAGAGGACGCCGTCGATCGCGGCCATGCCGGAGTTGAAGTTCCACGCGAGATACGCGCCTGCGTGCGGGCCGCACTCCACGTCCACGATGTGATTGGCGAGCGTGATCGAGGTCGGGTTCATCAGGCGCGAGTAGATCTCGTGCAGCATCTCGCGGCCCTGGAAGGCGTCGTCGATCCACTCGGAGCAGGCGAACATATAGGTCGCCGTGCGCGTGATGACGGGGTTGGCGGAGAAGAGCGCCGTCACGTTGTCGAACACCGGGTAGGGACCCTTGGCGAGCGTGGTGGTGTTGGAGTAACCCAGCGACTGGTGGGTCTTGCGCGTGGGGTTTTGCAGCGTGTCGAGCAGCTTCGCCAGCTGGAAGCTCAGGAACTTCTTGGCGTTGAAGAGCGCGAGGCGGTCCTCGCGCGGCAGGAGCGCGAGCTCGCGGGTGGTGGTCTCCCAGAGCTCCATCACGTCGCCATGCGCGGCGTAGAGTTTTTCGGCCAGCGCCAGCAGCGGCCGGCCGGTGGGGCTGCGCGGATCGATGCTGAAATGGGCGAGCTGTTCGAGCGCGAGCGCCCGGGTCGTGGTGGCGCGGCTGGTCTTGCGGCGGGGGGAAAGCAGGCGGGCTTCGGCGACGGCGTGCGTCGGTTCTTCGGGGATCTTGGATTGGCGGGACGGGGTATTCTTCATGCCGACAGTCTATCCCCGGCAGCTTATGACACAAGCAACGATGCGACGCGTCGCGCGCGACGTTCCCAAAAAACGGGCGCGCTGATGCACTCACCCACCAGCTGCCGCAACCATTCCGTTCAGTCCTTTGCCTGTTCGATTTCGGTCACACGCCCGCCCTGAAAGGTGATGCGGATGCGCTCATCCTTTTCCTCGCGGTAGGTGTCGGCGAAGACCGGACGGTAATGCACACGGTAGCTGCGCAGCAACGGATCGTAATAGACGCGCCGGTGGTAGCCAACGTGTTCGCGGCCGTCGTAGCGCGTGTAGTAGGTGTTGTAGATCCAGGTGACCGTGCGACCGTCGGCGGTCACGCGTTCGCGCTTCTCGCTGGGCTCACCGAGGGCCATATAGACCATGTCCTCATTGTAGCCGATATCGATGATGCCCTGGAGGATTTTGTCCTGGGTTTCTCGGTCGAGCTTGTAGAAGGCTTCGGGTCGCTCCTGGATGCGGCTTTCGATGGTCTGGCAACCGGCGAGAAATCCCAAACTGGTGGCGAGCACGAGGGTGCGAAAAAGGCGGTGGTTCATGATGGGGGTTCTGACTACCGGAGCGGTGGTCAGGTTCCATGTTTCAGCTCCTGTTTCCGCAGCCAGGCGAAGATGACCGGGGTGACGACGAGGATGTGCAGCAGGCTGGAGAGACTGCCGCCGACGACGGGCGCGGCGAGGGGCTTCATGACCTCGGCGCCGGTCTGCGAACTCCACAGGATGGGCAGGAGCGAGGCGATGGTGGTGGCGATGGTCATGACCTTGGGACGCAGGCGGAGGCGCGCGCCTTCCTTCACGGCGGCGAGCAGTTCGTCGTGGTTGAGTGCGCGGCCCAGGCGCTCCTTGGCGCGGGCGACGGCTTCCTCGAGATAGACGACCATGACGACGCCGGTCTGGATGGCGGTGCCGAAGAGGGCGATGTAGCCGACCCAGACGGCGGTGCTGAAGTTGAAACCCATGGCCCACTGGAGGAGGACGCCGCCCGTGAGCGCGAACGGCACGGCGAGAAGGACGTGCGCCGCCTCGGCCGCCGAGCGGAACGTGAGGAACAGCACCGCGAAGCACACGGCCAGCACGATGGGGAAGATGAACATCATCGTGCGGTTGGTGCGGAGCTGCTGCTCGTATTCGCCGGCGTATTCGACGGACATGCCCGGTTCGAGCTTCACCTCGTCAGTCACGCGCCGCTTCACCTCGCTGACGAACCCGCCGAGGTCGCGGCCGGCGACGTTGGCCTGCACGAAGACGCGCAGGCGGCCGTTCTCCGAGGCGATTTCGCTGGGACCGACGACGCGCTTGATGTCGGCCACCTGCCGCAGCTGCATCAGGGCGCCGGAAGGCGTGGTGAGCGGGAGCTCGCCGAGTTTGTCGATGTCCTCGCGGTCAGCCTGCTCAAGGCGCACCTGCAACGGCCAGCGCTCGCGGCCTTTCAACGTGGTGCCGACGGTGGCGCCGCCGAGGCCTGTTTCGACGTATTCGTAGACCTGCTTCACGCTCAGGCCGTAGCGGGCGAGGTCGTCGCGGCGCACGGCGATCTCAAGGTAGGGTTTGCCCTGCACGCGCGAGGGGGCGACGCCGGTCGCGCCCTGCACGCGGTTGACGACGCGCTCAATCTCGAAGGCCTTGCGCTGGAGTGCGTCGAGATTGTCACCAAAGAGCTTGATGCCGAGCTGGGCGCGGATGCCGGTGCTGGTCATGAGCACGCGGTTCTCGATGGGCTGGAGGAAGCCGGGCACGTAGCCGGGCACGTTCATCAGCTTGGCCGAGAGGTCCGCGATGATGGAGGCCTTGGTCGTGCCCTCGGGCCACTCGCGCTCGGGCTTCAGCATGATGGTGGTTTCGATCATCTCAACCGGCGCGGGATCGGTGGCGGTGTCGGCGCGGCCGAGTTTGCCGGCGACGGAGGCGACCGCGGGATGTTCACTGATGACCCGGTCCTGCCAGGCCATGATGCGCTTCACCTCAGTGAGCGAGGTGGCGGGCAGCAGCACGGGCATGAAGAGCAACGAGCCCTCCTCGAGGGTCGGCATGAACTCGGTGCCGAAACCGTCGGTGTGGCGCGAAATAAAGTCCGGCAGCCGCTCGTTGACGAAGCGCGGCAGTCCCCACGCGAGGAGCACGCAGAACACCAGCAGCGCGGCCGCGAGGGCCAGCACGGTGCGCTGGCGGCGGAGGGCGAAGTTGAGCAGCGGGTCGTAGAGCCGGAGCAGGAACTTCATGAGCCAGTTCTCT
>JAUPWC010000567.1 GCA_030916665.1 Verrucomicrobiota bacterium | reverse complement strand
TCCTCGATCGCCTTGGGCTCGACGATGGCCGCGTGCGTGTCGGATCCGAGGTAGTCGAGCAGACTGCCCTGCGTGCCGCCCATGTGCAGGCGCGCGGTGGCGGTCAGCGTGATGCGTTCGACGCTTTCACCCGAGCGCTGCGTGACGGGGTCGAGGGCTTTGATTTCCTCCAGCGTGTCGCCAAAGAAGTCCAGCCGGTAGGGCTGATGCGCGGTGATCGGATAGACGTCCACGATGCCGCCGCGCACGGCGTATTGGCCGGGCGCCTCGCAGACAGCTTCGCTGTCGTAGTCGTAGGCGCGGAGCAGTTCCAGCAGGGCCTGAAACGGGCGGGACTCGCCGCGTTGGAGCTCGGTCTCGCGCTGCGCGAAATCTGCCGGCGGGGGCACTGGCTGGAGCAGGGCGGCCGGGGTGGTGAGGATGAGAAAAACGGTGGACGGAGAGCGGTGAACGGTGGACGAAGCCAGACTACGCAGCCGCGACAGCGCGGCGAGACGGTCGCTGGCGGCGTTGAAGGCCTCGCGCATCTCCCGGTTGTCGGTCTGGGCCTCAGGGAAGGAGAGAATTTCCAGTTCCTTGCCGACGGCGGCGCGCTGAAACAGGGCGATGTCCTCGGCCAGGGCGTCGGTGCGCGCGGCCTCCTCGTGGATCACCAGCCAGACGGGGGCGGGGTGGGTGCGGGTCAGTTCCGCCAGGGCATGGGGGTGCGCTGCCGGACAAATTCCGGTGAGCTTGGTGAGTTTGCTGACCGCGGAGGCGGACACGGAAGCGCCCAACGTGCAGGCTATCCGCTGGCGTGCAACTCCTGAGAAATCTCACACACCAAAATCCAAACGCCAAAGAAACTCCAAGCCAATTGGCTCCGTTGGAGGCGGACTACCGGACGCGCGGAGCATTCAATTGCCTGTAGGTCGGGGTTTATCCCCGACACGTTGAGCGTAGATGTCTGGCGTAAAGCCCGACCTACACCAAACCACGCTCCGCGGCGCCTTATTTGGCGTCTGGCGTTTGGCGTTTGGGGGTTTCGGTCCGCAGGACTGTCAGGGCGACCCGGGCGGCTGCTTCCTCGGCGGTTTTCTTGGACGAGCCGCTGCCGCTGCCGATCAGACGGTCGTTAAGATAAACCTCGACCTCGTATACCTGGGCGTGGCGCGGGCCGCTCGTGGCGCTGACGTTGTAGGTAAGCGCGTTGTTGCCGTGCTTGGGCTGGACGAGTTCCTGCAGGCGGCCTTTGGGGTTCTCCGCATCCTCGGACACGGCCAGCCGGTCGGCGAACGGGCCATACCAGCCGAGCACGAGGGTGCGCGTGGTGGCGATGTCGCTGTCGAGGTAGATCGCCCCGACGAGCGCCTCGAAGGCATCCTCCAGGATCGAGGCGCGGTTGCGGCCGCCGGAGTCCTCCTCGCTCTTGTTGAGGCGCAGGCTGGCGTCGAGCCCGAGGTCGCGGGCCATCTGGGTGAGAAAGCCGCCCTTCGACAGCACGGCGCGACGGCGGCTGAGCACGCCCTCGCGCTCGGTGGAAAACTCGCGGTAGAGCGCGTCGGTGATGATGAACTGCAGCACGGAGTCGCCGAGGAACTCCAGGCGCTGGTTGTGCGGGCCGGCCTGCGCGTTGTCCTGAAGAAATGAAGGGTGGGTCAGGGCCTCGAGCAACAACGCTTGCTGCCGGAAGCGGTAGCCCAGGCGGGATTGGAGAACTGTGAGCGCGTCGGACACTTGAGGGGAGATCACAAACGCCAGGGGCCAAAGGCCAAATATATTTCCAGTTTCATGGCGGTAAAATTTTGGCGTTTGGAGTCTGGGTTTTTTTGCCGTTTGCTGGACGCAGTTCAGCTGCTGGCGCTCGAGTAGCGTTTCAAACC
The DNA here is from genome assembly GCA_030916665.1 of Verrucomicrobiota bacterium. Taxonomy (GTDB): domain Bacteria; phylum Verrucomicrobiota; class Verrucomicrobiia; order Opitutales; family Opitutaceae; genus Lacunisphaera. Next base: position 11,860 of record JAUPWC010000567.1, on the reverse strand, counting down.
GCGGTGGAAGACGAACACCGCCAGCCCGAACCACAGGGCGGTGATGGCGACAAGCCAGCCGGCGAGCTGCAGGTCGAAGCCGTGCAGGAGGGTGCTGGCGGGGGTGTTGCTGACGACCACGACCGGGAGCACCCAGACGAAGGCCACCTTGGCCAGACCGACAAAGGCGGCCCGCGGCAGGCGGGAGAACTCGCTCAGCGTGAAGTAGCTGCCCTCGATGCCCTGCACGCTGGTGATCCAGAAGGCCGGCGCGATGCACAGCACGAGCATGCTGTAGTGGATGATCACGCCGCAGGCGACCATCAGCGCGTAGCCCAGCACTTCCACCCAACCCGGCTGGAGCCCAAGCTGGCGCGCGGAGTAGATGACCACGCCGAGCGCGACGAGGGAGTTGATCAGGCTGTCGGGGTCGATCTTGCGGGTGGTGGCGGTGAACATGACGTTCCCCGGCTGCGCCACGAAAAAGTCAAAGTGTCCGCTGCGGATGTTGCGCCCCATCTCGAAGATGCTGCTCCAGAAAAAGCCCATGAGGAAGCGCTGGATCAGGAGCGACGTGCCGACCAGCAGCATCATCTCGTATTTGGTCCAGCCTGCGACGGTGTCGGTGTGCTGGTAGATGACCGAGACCATGAGCAGGTTCACCGTCATCCAGAACAGCTCGACCAGCGCCCACACGAAGAAGTCGCCGCGGAACATCATCATCCGCATAATGCAGTAGCGGGCGGAAGTCAGCCAGAGGCGGGCGTAGTGGCTCATTTTTGATTTTCGATTTTCGATTCTCGATTGCCAGACAGCCGAAGGCCAACGCCGGGCCGATTCGGCGGGGGCGACGAAAGGGGGATGGAGGTCGGTAAGTGCATCAATCGAAAATCAGGAATCCAAAATCGAAAATATCTTCATCCTCCCACCGCGGTGTGCAGGCGGAGTCCGCGCCGCCAGAGCACGGCGCCGAGGCCGAGGATCGCCACGGCCCAGCAGGCCTGGATGCCGAGGCCGACGAGCGCGGCCGACGGGTCGTTCAGGCGGCCGGTGAAGATCGCGACCGGGAAATACATCTGGTAGTAATAGGGCAGGAACTGCGAAATGCGGAACAGCCACTCGGGCATCAGGTCGAGCGGGAAGATCTGTCCGCCGAGCACCGACTCCAGCGCCATGGAGAGGATCACGAAGCCCTGGATCTCGAGGAACCAGAAGCTCAGCATGCCAAAGCAGTAGGCGATGCCGAACTGGATGATGGCCGAGAGGAACAGCGCCGGGAGGCCGATGCCGAGGCGCCACGGTTCGCTGGGCAGCACGAGGTATTCGCCGATGAGCGGCAGGCTCACGATCAGCGGCACCAGGATGAGCAGGCCGGTGACGAGCCGAGCGGCCACATAGATGCTGAAGCGGTAGGCGAAGTAGTTCACCGGCTTCAGGAGAAACTGGTTGATCAGGCCGCCGCGGATTTCCTCGCTGATCTGGTAGTCCTCGTTGAAGGCGCCGATCACGAATTGCGCCACGAGCAGGGCCACGAAGTAGGTGAAGGTCTGCGCGAAGTTAAAACCGCCGATCAGCGGGCTGCCCGCATAGGCCGCGCTCCAGAGGATGAACACCACGATCAGGTGGAAGAACGAGAAGAAGCCGCGCACGGCAAAGTTCACCCGGTAGATCAGGTTGCTTTGCAGGCCGACCAGGAAGGTCACCCGGTATTTGTTGAGCGTGGCGAGCATTGCGAAAAGGCAGAAGGAGGAAGCAAGAGCGGTGAAGTCAGAGGACGAAGGCCGAAATCGCAAGCCAGCTGTCGGCGGAGGGCTCGCGTCCCTGCGAGCCGGCCGGTGTTCTTGTGGGCAGCCTGCTCGCGGGCGCTCGGTCAGGGCGCGCGCAAGCGCGCTGACCCACATCCGATTGCATCGTTCCCACCTTACGCCCCCGCTTCCTTCAGGCTGAAGCGTTCGGCGACTTCCTTGGCGAGGTCGCGGTAGGCCTTGGCGCCCGGGCCGTGGGGATCGTAGGCGAAGATCGGTTTGCCGAAGCTCGGGGCCTCGCTCAGGCGCACGGTGCGCGGGATGAGCGTCTGGAAAATCTTGTCGGGCAGATGTTGCCGCACCTCTTCCACCACCTGCTTGGCGAGGTTGATGCGGCTGTCGAACATCGTCATGACGATGCCGCCGACGTCGAGGGTGGGGTTGACGCCGGCCTCTTTGAGGCGTTCGACAACCTTGAGGATCTGGCCGAGGCCCTCGAGGGCCATGTATTCGCACTGGAGGGCGATGAGGAGGTGGTCGGCCGCGGCCAGGGAGTTCATCGAGAGCATGCCGAGGGCGGGAGGGCAGTCGATGATGATGGCGCGGTAGCCGCCGGAGTTGCGCAGCGGCTCGAGCACGGAGCGCAGGCGCATGAGGTAGTTCTGCTGCTGGGCCAGCTCGATCTCGATGGCCGCGAGGTCCTGCTCGGAAGGGATGAGGGCGAGGTGCGGCCAGGCGGTGGGCGTGAGCATCTCGAAGACGCTGCCCTCGCCGTGCAGGGGGCCGTAGAGGCTCTTGCCCTCCTGTTTCTCGATGCCGAGGGCGCTGGTGGCGTTGGCCTGCGGGTCGAGGTCCACCACGAGGGTGTGGATCTTGCGCTCGGCGAGGGCCGCCGCGAGGTTGACGGCGGTGGTGGTTTTGCCGACGCCGCCCTTCTGGTTGGCGATGGTGAATACAGTGCAGCCCATGCCGCGATTAACCGGGAACGCAGGCGGCGAGTCTAGCGAGAAGTGGCCGGGGTGAATCACCGGAGCGGATTGCCACAAAAAGCACAAAAGGCGCAAAAATGAAGACTGTGGTGTTACGCGAGTCCAGGGTGGGCTTAGGCACGGATCACACGGATGGGCACGGATTGGCGGCCGATACCGGAGGGAAGCAGACAAACCGGTTTAACCCAGAGATCGCGGAGGGCGCGGAGTGAAATCGATCAGGGTGCTGACCTCTGGCATATCCGGCCTGAAGACAGGCAGGGAGTTTGAACCACAAAGGCACAGAGGCACAAAGGAGGGGACCGGGTGATTCGATCGATCCTTGGTGTCTTCGTGTCTTTGTGGTTCACTTGGTTTGGCCACAGATGACACAGATCAGCACGGATGGGGCTGAATTAATCCGTGGCCATCAGTGCAATCCGTGGTGAAGACCGCTGTATCGGTCCCTGAATTTCAGTTCTTGCGGAAGGCGGAAAATTGGCCCAAGTATGCGCGCTCGTTTGGTCCGGTGCGGTAGCCAAGTGGTAAGGCCGAGCTCTGCAAAAGCTCTATTCGGCGGTTCGATTCCGCCCCGCACCTCCAATCCCTTACGCCTGTGGAGCCAAAGCAAAATCCTTTCTCGGTTTACGACTTCCTAGGCTACTTTGTTCCAGGTGCCCTGTTTCTTTACTCTCTAGGTCTTGTTGGACGGTATGCAAGCTGGGTGACAATGTTTAGGGAGGTAGTAAATGAAGTCACTGGTTCATCGACTCAGCTCTCCTTCTATGTGCCATTTGTGTTATTCTCATATTTGGTCGGACATCTGTTGAGCCTAACCTCCGCCTTCACCGTTGAGCGTTTCGCTATATGGTGCCATGGATATCCCTCAAAGTATTTGCTTCGGCTAAATTTGCCGCATCGCTATTGGGCCAACGCCGAAGGTTATCCCTTGAGGGTAGCGTATCGCATAATGGTTCCCATTTTGCTCACCCCTGTTGCAGTTTTCGAATTTGTAATAGGAAAGTTCCTTCGAGGGAGAGAGCTGTATGCTAAGCCTTTAGATGATGCTCTTCGGCCGTTGATTGCAAATCGCATAGGCGAGCTACTTGTGCAGCGATGTCACGCACTTGATGCAGGCGAAATCGAAGCGAAAATCGCTGAGCACGAAAAGCGTGTGCCAACAGAACTGCGGGCTCATAAAGATGACTTCTTCAATATCGTGGCCCAATTTATCGTAGCGCAAAGACCAGATCATCTACGAACAGCGCTCAATTATGTCGCATTGTATGGGTTCATGCGGACTACGTGTTTGATCGCAGTAGTCTGGTTTTGGATCCCGATACTTCAGGTTGTTGTTGTTGATTGGTTCAAATCTTCGAGAATTCAATTTTGCGAGATCCCCGAAAAATTACCATGGCTCTATCTTAGCGGTGTTTCGATTATCGCGTTCCTGCTATTTGTGGGATTTACGAAATTCTATCGCCGCTATTCGCAGACAGTGTTGCTCGGGATACTTACGTTGGACTGTGAATCCAGAAAGAAATAGGGTGACGGCGAATAGCTAGTCCCGGAATTGTCCCAGGCAATCAACGTAGACTGAATGGAACTTAAGGTCGGGCACACTTGGTGGCTCCTTACAGCGGCTTCTCTTCCTCATCCGCTTCGGTTTTCAGTTCGTGCAGCGGGGGGACTTGGCGGAGAGAGGGGGCCAGCCAGGCGATGAGGGCGGTGACGGCGATCGTGCCGAGGCCGCCGATGCCGGCGGCGATCACGGGGCCGAAGAGCGCGGCCATCAGGCCGGCGCGGAGGGAAGAAATCTCGTTGGAGGAGCCGATGAAGAGCTGGTTCACGGCGGTGACACGGCCGCGCAGGCTGTCGGGCGTGAGCAGTTGCACGAGGGTGTGGCGGACGACGACGCTGTAGTTGTCGAAGCAGCCACTCAGGAAGAGCGCGACCAGCGAGAGCCAGAACGTAGTGGAAATGCTGAACAGGCTGAGCGCGGCGCCAAAGCCGGCGACGGACCACAGCATCATGACGCCGGGGCGCCGGGCGGAGGGGCGGTGGGCGGTGAACATGGCCATCGCGATGGCGCCCGCGGCGGGGGCGGCGCGCAGCCAGCCGAGGCCGGCGGGGCCGACGTGCAGGATCTTGTCGGCGTAGATGGGCAGCAGGGCGGTGACGCCGCCAAGAATCACCGCGAAGAGGTCGAGCGACATCGCGGCGAGCACGTTGGGGTTGCGCCACATGAAGTTAACCCCGGCGAACATGCCGGTGCGCGGGGCGGCGGGCTTGCGCGCGATCGCGAGGGGATGGACGCCGGTGAGCATCGTCACAAAGGTCGCACCGGCCACGACATCGACCACATAGACGGTCGAGTAGTTGGTGAACGCGACGATCAGGCCGCCGAGGGCGGGGCCGAGCACGGTGGAGAGCTCGAAGGAGCTGGAGGTCCAGGTGATGGCGTTGCTGAGCGCGGACTGAGGCACGAGCGAGGGCACGAAGGAACCGCGCGAAGGTCCGGCGAGGACGCGCAGGCAGGCTTGCGTGAACAGGATCGCGTAGGTGATCGGCAGCGCGGGGTTGGCGAAGCGCAGTGTGGCGGGGTCGGCGTGGCGCTCGAAGAAGAGCGCGACCGAGTGGAGCAGGCTGTTGGCGTGTTCGAGCAGGCCGAGGCGCGGGATCGAGGCGTGGTTGTGCGTGACGCCGACGAGGACGAGCGAGAGGAGCGTCGAGACGGCGGTCGTCCGCATGATGATCAGGCGGCGGTCGGTGCGGTCGGCGAGCACGCCGGCGGGGAGGACGAGGGCGAAGAGCGGCACGACGTTGACCAGACCGACAAGGCCGAGCGCCGTGGCGGAGTTGGTCCACTGGTAGATCTGCCAGGCGGCCGCGACGTTGAAGGCCTGCCGCCCGATGTTGGCCAGGAAGTTGCCGATCAGGTAGCGTCGGTAACCCGTGTGGCGCAGCGCGGCGTAGGGATCGTGAGCGGCCGTCATGGTATCAAGCCAGGGGCCGAGGCAATTTGGCCACAAAAAGGCACGAGAAGGCGCTTTGCTCGCAGCGGTTGAACTTCCGTGCGCCTACAGGCGCCTTGAGAATCACATTCGCCGTTGGATTTTTTGGGCCTTTTGTGGCAAAAAACTCTGGGGAATTTCTCATCCCGCGAAGAAGGGATTGTGCTTCCGCTCCTGCTTGAGGGTGGTCAGGGGGCCGTGGCCGCAGGCGAAGACGGTGTCCTGCGGGAGCTTGAAGAGCTTGGTCTTGTTGTTGCGGTATTGGGCTTCGTAAGAGACGACGCCGCCACCCATCGAGCTGGCGAAGAGGGAGTCGCCGACGATGGCGAGCGGCCAGGCGAGGCCGGTGACATAGTAGCTGGTCTGACCGGGGGAGTGGCCCCAGGTGAAGAGCGTCTTGATGGAGAGTTCGCCGAGGTGGAAGTGGGCGTTTTCCTGGAAGGTCTTCGCACCGGCGAGGGGCGCGGGTTCGAGTTCGCTGGCCCAGACTTCGGCACCGGTGGCGGCGAGCTTCGGCAGGTCGGCGACGTGGTCGTCGTGCGTGTGGGTGAGGAAGATGTAGCGGAGCCTGAGGCCCTCGGCGGCGATGGTGTCGAGGATGCTGGTGGCATCGGCGCCGGTGTCGAAGGCGGCGGCGAGCCTGGTCTTCTTGTCCCAGATGAGGTAGGCGTTGACCGTCATGTCCTCGTGGACGGTGTTGAATATGGCGAAGCCGCGGGGAAACTGGGGCTGTTCGGGATACCACTCCTTGCGGGCGTGGGCAAGGAGGCTGGTGCGGCCGAGGCCGAGGGCGGTGGCGATGGCGCGCAGGGGCTGCTCGCGAATCTCGCCGGCCTTGACGGCCTTGAGCTCGGCCGGGGTGATCTTGGCCAGTTCGGCCAGGGCGGCGTCGCTGAGCTGACGCCCGCGCTGGGCCTTGCCGATGACGTCGGTGAAATTGTCCTCCAGGGGAATGCGTGGCATTCCGTCAGGCAATCGGGCTGGCGGGCGTTCGCAAGTCCGGGGTTGGTGACAACCAAAGCGGTTGGCACCCGTGCCAACGGCAGGATGTTGGCGTATTCCGGTTAATACGAACAGTCCCAATGCAGGACGGCGTCTCCGAACCCTGTCTCGAACGCTTATGAATTCCGCGATTTGCCCCGCTGACTTTCCGGCGCGAGGGGAAGAGGCGGCAAACTTCACTGAGCAGGTTTCAAGAAGTCGGCCAGGCGGAGGCGGGCTATTTTCTCGATTTCGCCGAGGGCGGTGGCGAACTCGGTGTCGGGGGCATGGTTCACGCGCGTGTTCATCGCGTCGAGGATGGCGGCCTTGGCGTTGAGCCGGGCGCAGATGATGAAGGGAAATCCGAATTTCGCCTTGTCGGATTCGTTGCGGGCGGTGAAGGCGGCGAGCTCGGCGTCGGTCAGCTGGTCGAGGCCGGCGCTGGCCTGCTCGCGGGTGGATTCGGCGGTGAGTTATTTCTGCTGCGCGAGGCGTCCGGCGAGGTCGGGGTGGACGCAGATGAGGGCGAGCTGCCGCTCGCGCGGCGCGGCGCGCATGGTCGCGCAGAGCGCGGCGTGCAGGGCGTCGGCGCTGGCGAAAGGCCGCTGCGGCCAGGTTTCCTCGGCGACCCAGGGCGAGTGCTCGAACAAGTAGCCGAGGGCCGCGACGAAGGCGGCGCACTCAGATTGATTCAGCTCGGTCAGAGAGGTAGGCATTTAAGTCAAACCGGTGAACATACAAGACACAGAGACACAAAGAAAGGCATGGGGCTTGAACTTTGTGCCTTCGTGTCCTTGTGGTTAATCATCTCCTCACGGTAACAGTTCATACGCCGGCAGGGACAGGAACTCGTCGAAGGTGGGGCTTTTCGACATGCGCATGAAGAGTTCGACGGCTTCCGGGAAGCGGCCGCTGTTGTAGCGCTCGTCGCAGTATTCGGCGCGGATGGCGGCGAGTTCGAGCGGGAGCAGCCGGTCGTAGAGTTCGGCGGTGACGGGACGTCCGTCGGCGAGCTTGGCGCCGAACTTGAGCCACTGCCAGAGCTGCGAGCGGGAAATTTCGGAGGTCGCGAGATCCTCCATGAGGTGGTGGATGGGCTCGGAGCCGGAGCCTCCGAGCCAGGCTTCGAGGTAGCGGACGCCGACGTGGAGATTCCAGCGCACGCCCTGCTCGGTGAGAGGACCGTGGAGCGGGGCGAGGAGGTCGGAGGCCGTGATCTTCACGTCGTGGATGACGCCGAGTTGATTGGGGCCCTTCATGTGCTCGCCGAAGGCGTCGAGGGCGGTCTTCACGAGGCCGGGGTGGGCGACCCAGGTGCCGTCGTGGCCGGCCTTCACCTCGCGGAGCTTGTCGGCGCGGACCTTGGCGAGGGCGGCCTCGTTGGCGGCGGGGTCGTTGCGGATGGGAATCTGCGCGGCCATGCCGCCCATGGCGTAGGCACCGTGGCGGTGGCAGACGTTGATGACGTGGGTGACGTAGGCCTTGAGGAACGGCACGTCCATGGTGATGAGTGTGCGGTCGGGAAACAGGTAGCCGGGCCGGTTGCGCAGCTTTTTCACCATGCTGAACATGTAGTCCCAGCGTCCGCAGTTGAGGCCGGAGGCGTGTTCGCGCAGCTCGTAGAGGATTTCCTCGGCCTTGAAGGCGCCGGTGATGGTCTCGATCAGCATCGTGCAACGGATGGTGCCACGCGGGAGGCCGAGCGCGGCCTGGGCGTGGACGAACACGTCGTTCCAGAGCCGGGCTTCGAGGTGCTCTCCAGCTTGGGCAGGTAGTAATACGGGCCGGCGTCGATGGCCCGCTGGCGTTCGACGCAGTTGGCGAGCAGCTCGCGGCGGCGCGGGCCGAACTTATCCTGCAGACCGGCGACGAAGGCGCAGGCTTCGGGCCTCGTAACCCGGATGCATCGGGCCGAGGATCTCCAAGCCGCCGATCGTGGGATGGGCACTCATGTTGGCCGCGAACATAGCCGGATGCATGTCGGGCGCGAGCCCAAGAGCGGGGCGGGTTCCATCGCATGCTCGCCACATGCCCCCCGCTTTGCTTAGTTGCGCGGCACGATGAGCCACGCCCCATTCATGCGCGAAGCCATCCGTCTCGCCGACGAAGGCATGCAGGGCGGGCGGGGCGGACCCTTCGGCTGCGTGGTCGTGCGTGCCGGGCAGATTGTCGGCCGCGGGCAAAACTGCGTGACCTCGACCAACGACCCGACGGCTCACGCCGAGGTCACGGCCATCCGCGAGGCCTGCACCAACCTGAAGACCTTCCAGCTCACCGACTGCGAGCTCTACACGAGCTGCGAGCCGTGTCCGATGTGCCTGTCGGCGATCTACTGGGCGCGCATCCCGACGGTGTTCTACGGCAACACGCGGCAGGACGCCGCGGACATCGGTTTCGACGACGATTTCATCTACCAGCAGGTGCCGCTGCCTCCCGAAAAACGGGCGATCCGGATGACTCCGCTGCTGCGGGAAGAGGCGTTGGCCGGCTTCAAGGCCTGGGCAGCCAAACCCGACAAGGTGCGCTACTGAGTGACAGGCATTTTCGGGTGCCTATGCCGCTATCTCCGCTTGTTTTTGGCGGACGGAGGGGCATACAAGAAAACGGCCACCATGGAGTCTCGTCACCGTCGGATCACCCTGCTCGCGGCTGTCTGTGCCATCCTGTTTGCGGGATGGTCGCCGGTGCAGGCCAAGGTGTCGGTCTGGACCGACGTGCAGGGCACGACCTTCAAGGGCGAGCCGACCGAGATTCTCGGCCCCTTCGCCGTCTTCCGCACCAGTTCGGGCAGCGGCCGGCGCGTGCTGCTGCGTGGGTTTTCCGCGGAGGATTGTCGCCGGATCTACGCCGAGCTCGCCGCCGGCAAGCCGCGGGCGGAGCGCTTTGCGGAGGCGACCGGCGCCACCACGCATGATCTGCCGGGCAAAGTCCTGCGGGTGGAAAACCGCGAGCTCGTGCCGGCCGACCTGTCGGGCGAACCGGAGCCGGAACTGCTGCTGGTGCTCGCCGGCTCCCACAACTCCGGCGAGGGCTGGTTCATCGTCAGCAATTTTCACGAGTTCTACCGGCGGATGCAGCGCGTGTATCCGGGACGGATGTCGGGCCTCTTTCTCGGAGCGCGCCACGACCCAAGCCAGCATCGCAACATCGCCACGCAATCCGGCATGCCGTGGCTGGTGGCCGATTTGGTGAGGCAGGGTTCGATTTCGACCCTGCGCCGCTTCGTCCCGAACGCGGAAGGGGCCAATGTCGTACTCGTCACCCGCCAGGGCGTGCCGCTCGCCGCTGCTTCGATTGCGGACGCCAAGTCGGCCACGGATGCCAAGGCGATGCGCGATTTCATGGATCAGGTGGCCGAGTTTCTGTGGCTGATAGATCCTGACAACCTGGCCGGCTGGACCGACCGGCTGCACTATCTCCGCGCCACCCGGCCGCTGGAATTTGCCTCGGCCAGCACCGGTCCTCTCCTGATCGGCACTCCGTTGCGCGCCGACGTGCTGCGCAAATACGGGGTGCGCCGCGTCAGTGCGCGGCTGGCGGTGACCGCGGAGGGAAAGGTGACCCCGACGTTGCTCTCGGGCCCGGAAGACGTACCTGCCGACCTCGCGGGCCCGATCAGGGATATCCTGGCGCAACTCGCGGTCTTGCCGGCGATCGACCACGGCCGGCCGGTGGCGGGCGAACTTGATTACGTGTTCGAGGTGCCGCCCGCCGACCCGGTGCGCGAAGCCGAACGCACCTGGCTGGCCAGCACCAGCTATCCGGCAGTGACGATTCCCGAGTGGCTCGTCCTGCGGCCGATCAAGGTGTCCGAGCAGGATTTCGATTCGACCATCATCGGGGAAACGCCCGACGGCACGGTCATTCTGAATTCACTGGAGGTAAACACGGGCAAAATTTCACGCCGCGCGCAGATGAGCGCGTTCAACACCGACTGGTTCGCGGAGGCCGGGGCGGACAGCGTGCGGCCGCGGGAGGGCGATCGGCAGAGGATCGATGAGGAGACGACGCTGACCTGGGAAAAGGTGCGCAGTGTGGACGGCTTCGTGAACATGCAGAGCGGCATCGGCAAGGACTACGTGGTCGGCTACGCCTGGACCGAGTTCGAGTCGCCACGCGCGACCGAGGCTTGGCTGGGCCTGGGCAGCGACGACGGTGTCAAGATCTGGCTCAACGGCGAACTGGTTCACGACAAGTGGATCCGCCGCCCCAGCCGTGTGGACGATGACGTGGTGCCGCTGAAGCTCAGGCAGGGCCCGAACCGGATGCTGATCAAGATCCAGAACGCCACGATCGACTGGAGTTTTCTCTACCGGCTGCGGCTGAAGCCGTGAGCCCGCTTCCCGCTTGCCGGGAATCACGGGCTGAGGAAGACTGCTCGGGTGGATGGCATAGACGCGCATGTGCATCTTTATCCCCTCGCGGTGAGCCGCGATCCGGCGGGCTGGGCGGCGGAGCACGGCGAGGCGCACTGGGCGCAGCTTTGCACCCGCAGGCGCAAGGACGGCACGCCGGTGCAGGCGTTTCCCACGATGGCTCAGCTGCTCTTCGACATGAACGCCGCCGGCATCCGCCGCGCCGTGCTGATGGGCTGGTATTGGGAGCGCCATGCGACCTGCGTTGAGCACAACCGCTTCTACGCCTCCTGCCTGCAGGCGTATCCGACGCGGTTCGCGGCGTTCGCCACGGTGCATCCCGACGCCGACCGCAAGGCGCTCGACGAAATCCGTCGCGCCAAGGACGCCGGGTTCTGCGGGATCGGTGAGCTGTCACCGCACTCGCAGCATGTGCCCCTCGACGAGCCCATCTGGCACCGGATCCTCGAGCTGGCCGCCCAACTCGACATGCCGGTGAACCTGCATGTGACCGACCCCGACTCGAAGCCTTACCCGGGGCGCGTGGAGACGCCGCTGGCGGACTTCATCGCGATGGCGAAGGATTTTCCGAAAACGAACTTCATCCTCGCGCACTGGGGTGGGGGCCTGGCCTGGGCGGAGGCCGCCGTCGGCCTGCGCAACGTGTGGTTCGACACCGCCGCCTCGCCGTTGCTCTACGGCTCGGAGGTCTGGAAAAAAGGTCCGCTGGGACGGGTGCTGTTTGGCTCCGATTATCCGCTCGTGCTCTATCCGAAGACCGGTGCCGGCCACGGCTTCGCCGACCTGCTGGCGGAGGC
>JAUPWC010000566.1 GCA_030916665.1 Verrucomicrobiota bacterium | reverse complement strand
AGGGGCCGACCCTGCTCATCGAGTACGACAACACGCAGAACGACGGCAACCACGTGCACTCGGTGTGGCGCGACTTCGCCGGCGATTTCGGCCGGGATCTCATCGGGGAACACCTGGCGGCGGTCAGGCACTAGTACTACTTTGTCAGATCGCTTCTAAAGCCGGAGCTGATGGAAACGGATTTCGGCTTGTCGCATCCAGTGCATGTACCGAGGCCGGCTGATGAACAGGAGCCCGGTGAAGATTTCTTGCACGATCGCGCAGAGCTGGGGCAACGTCAGCCGCGGACCGGGGCGGGGGCGCATGCGTTCCTGTTGGAGGAACGCATAGGCAATCGCGGTGATGACGACGTGGTGCTGCCAGCCCGGGTACGACCGTCCCTCGAAGTGATCGAGGCCGAGTTCGGTCTTGAGCTCCTGATACTGCTGCTCGATCGCCCAGCGTTGGTGGGCCGCGCGCACTAACGCGGCGAGGCTGGTCGTGGCGGGCAAGTTGCTGACGAAATACCGGTCATGTGCGGTGGCCGTCGTCGCGCCAAGCGGTCGTTGACAGAGCAACCACTCCTCCGCGAACCGCTGGTGGTGCCGCCACAGCCCGACGGGCGTGATGCGCACCGCCATAAACTGCGCCGCCCAGGGACGGTGCGATCGATTGCGCCAGCTCACACGGCGCCACGCGCGGCGCGGTTGCTGGGCGGCCCAGTGGGCCGCCTGGACCGCACCGACCGACGCGGCGGTCACGCCTCGCGTGTAGCGCCGGGAGCCCACGGTCGGCGGACCGACCCACAGGGCCAGATTGCCGGCCACGCCCAGCATGTACGGGAGACGCTGGCGCGCCAACGCCGTGCGAAAGGGCAACCCGTCGCCATAACCCGCATCGGCGACGACCAGATCAATCTGGAGACCCGCGCGGCGGGCGCGACGAATCAGCGTCAGCGCCAGGCGCCACTTCTCTTGAAACCGCACGCTGCCGGGAATGCGCGCCTGTTGCCGGCGCTCCGGCGTCAGCCAGGACTCGGGCAGATACAACTCCGCGCCCAGCAGCCACGCGCGCGCGCCCGTCCATAACGCGGCCGTCACCGCGACTTGGCAATTCGCAATCTTCCCGAGCGTCCCGGAGTATTGCCGCGACACGCCGACCGAATGCGTGCCCTGTTTCGGAAAGCCGGTGTCGTCGAGGACCAGCACGCCCCGACGCTCCGGCAAGACCGCCAAGAGCCGGCGCCAGACCGGCCCCACGCGCCACGGCGCGTGCGTGATGAAGTGCTGGAAGGCCTGATAGCTGACCGGCTCGGTCACCCGCGTCAACATCGCCTGCATAGACTTGCGGGCGCTGTCGCCCAACAACCCGTGCACATACTGCGTCAACGACGCGACCTGGGCGCGATGACCAAAACAAATCTTGAACTGATCCAGAAAGCGGGTCAGGCGTCGCAGCAGCGCCCACGACCGGTCGTCGAGCACTGCCCGACACCGTACCAGCGACCCCCGATAAGTACAAGGAAATCAGCGATCTGACAAAGTAGTACTAGACCGTTCTCCAGAAGCGTGTAGTTCGCTCCCGGCCTTGTACCATTCCTCCTGGTCGCCTCGTCGGGAGTGCCCATTCTGGCCTTGTGCCTCGAGCACCTGCCGGAGACCTGCGCCCCGACGAGGGGCTCGTGGAGCGACATCCAGTGGGGAGTGGCGCCGGAGCGCTCGTACAAGGCCGATGCGTTTCACGAGAGGACCACGGAAGGAGCGTGTCCGATGACGTTCAGGTGGTATCTCGGCGTGGATTGGGGCAGTGAGCAGCACGCGTGGTGCCTGCTCGATGCCGAGGGGGCGGTCCAACATGAGGCGGTCGTGTCGCACACGCAGGCGGCGATTGCCGACGCGCTCCGCGTCGTGCAGCGGCACACGGGGACGGGGCCGAGCGACGTCGCGGTCGGCCTAGAAATCGGCCACGGCGTGCTCGTCGACACGTTCCTGGATCACGGGTGGGCGGTGTTTGCGATCAATCCCAAGCAAGTCGACCGGTTCCGCGATCGGTTTAGCGCGGCGGGGGCGAAGGACGATCGGCGGGATGCCCGGACCATTGCCGACGCGCTCCGCACGGACGCGCGCGCATTTCGCGCGATTGACGGCACTGACCCGCGGCTCCTGCCGTTGCGCGAGCTCTCGCGCTTACTGGAGGAATTACAAGTCGAGCAAGGGCGCCTCGTGAATCGGGTGCGCGAGCAGTTGTATCGCGTGGATGCCGCCTGGTTACGCCTCAGTCCCGCGGCGACCGATCCCTGGCTCTGGACGCTGCTCCAGGAGGCGCCCCATCCCGAGCGGTGGCCGCACCTAGCCCGTCGGCGCGTGGCGGCCGTCCTGCGCGCACATCAGATTCGGCGCGTGACCGTCGATCAGGTGATGGACGCCCTCCGCACGCCTGGCCTGCGGGCGGCCCCGGGCGTAGCAGAGGCGGTCGCGGTGCGCGTGGCGAGCCTCGTCCCGCAGTTGCGGTTGGTGTATGCGCAAGGGCGCGCCACGCGGCACCAGATGGATCGCCTCTT
>JAUPWC010000565.1 GCA_030916665.1 Verrucomicrobiota bacterium | reverse complement strand
GAAGCTGAATGAGCTGATCTACACAAGTTCACTTGATACTGCGTGGTGGTCCAGTGGGGCTGTGACTCGTGTGTCGTCGAACAACACCGCGCCTGACGGAACACCAACCGCCATCCTTGTTGATGATGGAGTCGCGACCAGCGGCCACTACACCTATAAAGGTGGTCTTACCGGAGGCGTGGCTGGCGCGACCTACACGCTGTCGTGCTACATCAAGGACAGCACGCGCCGATATGCCGACCTTTCCATATCTGCCGGTGGTGGCGATTACGGGGTGGCGTGCTTCGACTTGCAATCCGAGGTGGTTGCGTCTACGGGGCAAAGTGGTTCGGGATGGTCCGTCTCGGACTCCTCCATCACCGCAGTTGGGAACGGATGGTATCGCTGTGAGGTTGTCGTAGTCGCAGGACTTGCTCCAACGCAAGTTTTAATTGCCTGTGCTGCCGACGCAACTTTCGGCACAGCGGGGCCGTGTAGCTACACCGGCACGAACAAGCAAATGTATTTCTGGGGCGCTCAACTCGAACGCGCCTCCTCCGCTGGCACCTACTTCCCCGTCGGCAGCGTCTACCCCTACCACGGAGCCTGTGTCGATGGCGTCAAGTATTTCGCCACCGAGAACGGGAACACGGTCGCCTCGAATGTGGTCACGGAGGCTACGGGTGCTGCGATCACTCGCCCCGAGAACGACGGACTCACGAACGGGCTGGTGCTGCCGGGGGTGGTGGGGAACAACGCGAGTGCGCCGCATATAGCAGCCTATGAATTTGGTGCGGGGTCGTTCACTTGTGCGGCATGGGTGACACTTTCCGCGGTGGGGGCTTATCAGACAATTTGTGGCGCTGGGTCGAATACCGGGGCTGATTTTCGGTGCATGGTGAATGGTAGCGATGGCCTGACGCTATTTTGGGGAACTGACGCGCAGGCTTACACCCAGTCCAGCACCATCGGAACGGTATCTGCCAATACCCTCTACCATCTTGTATGGGGCTACAACGCGACAACCGGGAAAGTGTTTTACGCGCTTAATGGAACATTCCAAGAAATAGCCGCCGCCAACCACGCGTTAAGCGGTAGTGCGGCCATGCGGGTAGGCGACGATCCTACTGGCGATCCCACCACCGGAAGAGTCTATGCGTGCCGACTTTACAATTCGGCCCTATCTTCCGCGCAAATTTCGGCAGATTACGCAGCGGGCAAGTCCTCTGTAGTTACCACGGGGGCCGTCTTCGACGCCGACTTCTCCTCACAAGCCATCGGCGCAGGCTCCTTCACGGAATCTTCGTCCAACGCGGCGACGGTGACGGTCAACACCAGTGGCATCCCTGCGGCCTACATCGGCAACCCGCTGCGCCTGTTCAACTACGAGGGCTACCTTGCCGAGTCCGCCCGCACGAACCTCGTGGTGCGGTCGAGCGACTTCTCGCTTATCTGGCTTGCGTTCAACGGTCCGACATTGAGCGCGGCAGCGGCATATTGCGGCGAAATCGCACTCGCCCTGATCGGGGATGACGGTGCGGGCGCCGTCGAATACTACGGCCAGAATGTCGCTTTCACCGCCGATGCCTCGAAGTCGGTGAGTTTCCTGATTAAGCAGGGAACATCGACCAGTTCTGTCGTTCGGCTGGAGGATACAACCGCGACAGCTAATCGCCTGCTGGTGGCGATCACTTGGTCAGGCGGCGTCCCGATCTGCACCTACACGACCGGCGCCGCAGAGCGAGCCCCTGAATACATGGGTGGCGGCGTGTGGCGCATCTTCTGTCTGACGACGAGCGTCACGGCGGCCAACAACAACCAACTCACCTTCTTCCCGGCCACCACCGCAGCCCTCGCCGTCGCCAACACTGGTGATGTCTACATCGGCGGCGTGCAGGCCGAGAACGCGACGACCGCGAGCGCCTCGCACATCCCGACGACCACGGCGACGGTGACGAGGAACCTTGATTATTTGGTGTATCCGGCGGCCGGGAATGTGTCCGATACGGGCGCTCTCTACGCGGAGGCGGGGCTAACGCCAGTAGCAACAAGCCGGGAAATTGTTGGCCTAGCGGGCTTCGGCTCTGGGCTTTATCTAACAGGGGCGGTCGGCGCTTCAAGTCTAAACCTGTATGACGGGACAAATAATTTAGGGGCCGCAAACACCGCTAGCGTGTTGTCGGACATGCGCAAAGCGGCAGGCTCGTGGTCTGGAGTTACGCAATCTGTTTGTTTTGAGGGCGGGGCGGTAGCAACCGGCCCTTACGATGGCAGCATGAACATCGAATACATCTATGCGGGCCAATGCGGGACAGCGCTTCTTATGAACGGCCTTGTCCGCAACATCCGAGTCGCCACCACCCGCGTCTCCGACGCCGATCTGCAACTCATCACCGCATAGGAGCCATCCATGCTCGCCAGAATCATCAAGCCCCTTCCCAACGCCATCATCGAGCAGGCGAAGGCGAAGGGCGTCACCAGCCTCGCGAACCTTCTCCAAGTGCCTCCCGATGCGGTCGTCTGGACGGAGGACACGATGGGGCCGGTGATCGACTTCCTCGCGGAAGTCCCGGAGACGAAGGAAGTGCCCGATCTTGCGAAGGAGGGCGCGACCAAGGTGGTCGAGAAGGTAGACGCCGACTTCGTGACGGAGGTCGAGGCCCAGCACGGCGCGGTCGCGTGCATCGCGATCAAGAAGCCGGACGGCATGGCCTACGCCAAGGCGCCCCCGGCGGGCTTCGTCTTCAAGCACGAATACGGTGGGCTGGAGGTGAAGGCCAAGGAGCCCGCGCCGATAGAGGTCGAGCCGGTGGTGAAGCCGTGAACCGTCGCCACCTCACCGCGCTGGTCCTCGCCATCGTGATGCTGGTGGCGTGCGCTACGCACCCGCAGACGCCCACGCCGTTCCCGGACGGCAAGCCGACCATGGAGCCCCGGGGCTGCACGGACCTGCGCAAGAGGGACGGCGAGTGCTGACCTGGCCCACCGCTGGAGAGACCATCAGCGAGACGGCTGAGAACGTCCACTGGTGGGCCCTCCAGCACTTCCGTTACGTCGAGGATGCGGTGCGCTGGAAGGATGATCCGGACCTTAAGGGTGATGAGCGCTGGGAGAAGGACTCCGAGCTGCTTGAGGACCTGGAGGCTCGGGGCCTCGTGGAGGGCGACTGCGATGCGTTTGCCAAGATGTGCTGGATGGCCATGCGTAGGCTCAGTGCACCGGCGCGCCTCGTTTTTTGCCAGTTATTCGGTGGGGGGTACCACCTCGTCTGCGAAGCCGAGGGCTGGATCATGGACAACCGCCAGCGCGGTATCATGTCCCGCGACGAGCTGGCACAGAACCACGGCTACACCTGGATCTCGAAATCTGGCTACCTGCCAGGCGAGCAGTGGACGACGGCATACTAAGGAGGGCGCGATGAACGACCCGCTCGGAGGACTCAACCCGCACCACGCGATCGCGGGCTTCGGCGGAGCGCTTGCGTCTCTGACCTTTACGAAGCCGGCTACGCTGCTCGTTGCGCTCGGGACGCTGTCTGCTGGCCTGGCGACGGCGATGTACATGACGCCGGTGATCGCCGAGATACTGGCCAGCCCGAAGCTCTTGGGCTACGCGCTTACCGGGCGGGCTGAGCTGGGGCTGGCATTCCTCCTCGGTCTCACCGTCATGATCTTCATCCCCGCCGTCCTGAGCGCTGCTACCTGGGTTAAGGACAACGTGTCGAAGCTCATGGAGCGCGTGACCGGGACAAAAGGAGACACGAATGGACCTACTTGAAGTCGTCCACCTGTGCTCGCTGACGGCCGGTCTCATGGCCATCATCGCGCACGCGAACAACATGTCGCCGGGCAGCGCCACGAAGTTCGAGCGCGGTGCTTGGTGGATGCTGGGCGTCGGATACTTCGGAGAGTGGTGCTGGCAGCTGTACTGGCTCTACCAAGGAGTCGCGTACTACGTGCCCCCCGAGCACATCCTCACCTCTCTCGGCATCACCGCGTTGATCGTCATCAACGCCCGTCCGGAGTGGCGGCCGCTGTTCGCCGACCGGCGCAGGAAGCAGCGCCCTGTTCCGAACGAGCTGCGGAGGAACTCGTGATCTCGAAGGAGGAGCTGCTCCGGATCATGCCCTACGCCAAGCTGCGCGTGGACACCTTCCTCTCCCCCCTGAACACGGTGCTGGAGGAGTACGGGATCGTCACCCCCCTCCGGATGGCTGCGTTCCTGGCCCAGCTCGCCCACGAGTCGGGAGAGTTCCGGTACGTCGAGGAGCTGGCCTCCGGGCAGGCGTACGAGGGCCGGAAGGACCTGGGGAACCTCGAAGTCGGGGACGGGGAGAAGTTCAAAGGCCGGGGGCTGATCCAGATCACCGGCCGGGATAACTACCGGAAGTGCTCCCTGGCCCTGTTCAACGACGAGCGGCTGCTCGAGACCCCCGACCTGCTCCGGGCGCCGGTCTACGCCGTGGAGTGCGCGGGGTGGTTCTGGGACATCCACCACCTCAACGGCCTCGCCGACAAGAAGGATTTCCGGGGCATTACCCGTGTAATCAACGGCGGGTACAATGGCTACGCAGATCGTGTCAAGTACTACGAACGCGCCCTGCTGGTGCTGGGCGACACCCTCGAAACCTGAAAGGAGGTGGTCCGTGAACCGCGAAGAAATCCTGACGTCGATTACCGAGAAGCTGGACATCGACAAGAACGGCCGCGTGAACGCCAACGACGTGGCGACGTACCTGAGCGCCAACGCCAACCGCAAGCTGTACGCGATCGGCATCGGGTGCTTCATCGTCGGCGTCCTGATCGGTAAGTTCGCCCTCTGACATGGGCCCTCTCTCGCTGACCAATCCGTGGGTGCTGCTTGGCATCGTGCTGATGATGGGGGCAGTCGGTGTATGGCAGCGAGATGAGGGGAAGAACGCGGAGAGGGTCGTCGCTCTCAAGGACAAGAACGACGCCCTCGCCAAGAAGAACGCGGAGTTGGCAGAGGTCAACGCGACGATCCTGCGGCTCCAGAAGGAGATCCGGGAGCTCGAAGCCAGGCACCAGGCCGAGATGGACAACCTCGAAGCCGAACTCAAGAAGGAGAAGGCCGACAATGCGAAACGCAAAAAAGCTGATGCTGATGCCGCTCGTGCTGGCGGTCTCGTCCTGCGCGTGCCCGCCTCAGTCTGTGGAGGCACCGACGGTGATCGAGGTGCCGCCCCCGCGCTTGGCTCCACCGCCTCCGTCCGTGATGGAGGCGCGACCGTCGAACTTCCGCGACAGGTTACAGCGGATCTTTTCGACCTCGCCAACGACGCCGACGCCGTCGCCGACCAACTCCGGGCCTGCCAGCAGGTAGTGCTGAAGGACCGAGCCGCTGCACCCAACCAATAAGGAGACGATCATGGCAACTCTCGAAACCCTCGAAGCCCAACTGGCGGAGATCCTCAAGCAGATCGCCGCGATCAAGGACGCACCCCCGCCCGCCGCTGCGCCCAAGTTCGCCTACGAAACCCCTGTCCTCGACGTTTCGCAGGTCGTGCCGGACGGCAAGACGGTGAACCGCGACGGCTCGGTGTGGGCTGTGGACGACGGTCGCTGGAGCGGGAAGAAGGGCGCCCCGGTCATGGTCAGCTACGGCTACCACTCCGAGGCGAAGGACCCCGCCCTGTGGGCGAAGATCAAGGCCACGCTCGGCCCCGAGGCGTTCGCCCGCTGGGAGAAGCGCCGCGATCCGTGGGCGCTCTACAAGGTAGACCTGCGGGAGTACCTGTCCTCCGGCGCGGAGAACATGATCACCCTGAGCTACTTCCTCAACTCCTACGGCCGGCTGGTCCAGTAGGCGCCATGGGAGCCGTGCTCGTCATCTACATCGCCTTGGCGGGCACGACCGTCCCGTGGCCCCATCGGGTCGTGCACTACCCCACGCTTCTGAAGTGCCAGCAGGCGGTGACCACCGAGCTGGCACAGGTGCGCAGGCAGTACGTCGTGGCGCAGTACGCGTGCCTGAGTCTCCCCGTAACTCCGACGAGGAGCCGCTGACATGGCCGGCGAACGAGAGCGCAGCCGCTATCGCGGCGGAACAATGTACGGTTGGTCCGGCGGCCTGAACAACCGCCAGACCGACTACGACCTCACCTCCGACGAGCTGCGCGACGGGGTGAACGTCGATATCCTTCTCTCGGGGAAGCTGCGCCGGCGTCGTGGGCTCTCTCAGGCGTTCGCCGATCCTGGCGCGCATAGTCTGTACTCGGACGGCTCGCGCTTCTACTGGGCCACGGCGACCGCGCTCAAGAAGGCCACGCCCGACTTCGTCGTCCAGACGCTCCTCACCAACACGGCGCTGGCCGCTCCTCTCTCGTTCGCCGGGCTGAACAACACGACGTACTTCTCGAACGAGGCGATCAACGGCGCGATCGTGAACGGCGCGTACGTGCCGTGGGGCATCGCCCCGCCCACCGCGCCGCCTACGGTCAGTGGCGCCGCTCTCGGCACGCTGTACTACCACGTCACCTGCACCTTCGTCACGGCTACGGGTGAAGAGTCCGGCGCGCCGGCTTCGAGCGTGGCACTCTCGGACGACACAGAGGTGCTCAACCTGTCTGGCATTCCGCAGCCGACCGACGCTCGAGTCACGGCGGTGCGGGTGTACGTTTCGTACAAGGGCGACGTCGAGCTGTACCACCACATCGACCTGCCGGTCGGCATGACCGGAACGACGATCCGTGGACCGTTTGGCCAGGGGCAGCTGCTGCGCACGCAGTTCCACGCCCCGCCGCCGGCCGGCCAGCTGATCGAGCGGTACTACGGCTACATGCTGATCGCCTCTGGCAGCGTGCTGTACTACACCGCTCCGTTCACGGCGAACCTGGTTGACATGCGCAAGGGCTACATGGCGTTTCCCGAACGGATCACGATGGTCATGGCGGTGAACGACGGGTTCTACGTCTCGGCCGACCAGACGTACTTCGTAGCTGGGTTCGGCACGCCGGGCATGGCGCTGAACCCTGTGCTGCCGTACCGCGCCATCGAGCGCGCTGCTGTGCACGTCCCGAACTCGAACGACGTGGTCTGGCTCTCCGAGCGCGGCTTCGTGCTGGGCGCTGCCAGCGCCGGCGCGAAGAACCTGTCGGAGGGGAAGATCGTCGTGGAGAAAGCCACAGGCGGCTGCCTCGGAGTCGTCGAGCGCGACGGCGACAAGCGCTTCATCGCCGTGGTGGCAGACGGCACGAGCCCCCCGCTCGTGTCCAGTGACTTCCTCACAGCTCGTCAGGATCAGATCGACGAGGTGCGGTAGTGGAAGAGAAGGACAGCGGCAACTGGGCCGTCTCGTGGAAGCGCAAGATCGCCGGGGATGTCGCGCCTGAGTGGATCGCCTTCGCTAAGTCCAAGGCTCTGGGCCTCATGGGCCTGAGCCAAGAGAGCAAGCACTTCTCCCGCAAGTACACGATGTACGACGGCACGATGCTCATCATCAGTGGCGCGCAGCAGTTCGGGCGGTGGATGGTGGAGCTGTACTGCTCTGGTGTCGGTGGGGGCCGAGTTTTTTACCCCATCTACCCCGAGCTGGAGCTGCGCCCCCTTCTCGTCGCGGCGGATAAAGCTATGCCGGCGTGGCCGCCGTTTTCATGGGAATACACGGCAGGTTCGTCGACCTACACAGCATGGCGTTTTTATTATCGGGACAAAGACGGCAACGAAGTTAACGCGGGGACGGACAGCGGTACGTTGACCCCCGTCTACATCGATACTGGGAACGAGTTCCCGGACCTCGGGAACTACTACAACAACTGGCCCGAAGCTGGCTGGCTCCTTTCTGGGTTAGGTGGTGGCGGTGGGGCGTTTCCTACGAGCATCACCTCTATCCCTTTCTCGCACTCCCCTACCTACGTTGCGGCTTATGCTTCGTACGTAGCGCACTGGTCCGCGTACCAGCTAAGCCTCGGAGAACGGAAGATCCGTGTCTACACAGGCTGGGGTGAAGAGCTGGTCAGCACCTCGCCATATGGCGACACATATGTCGGCCAGACGAACATGGACAAGGAAAAGTGGTCTGGTGGCGACTATCTGCAGCTCTGGTCGTATCCATACGTACAGGGGCAGGGTTACGACCCCCTTAACTGGACGAAGGACGACCGGCTCATCTTCGTTCCGCCGGTGAACACCTCTGTTCCGACGGAAGAGTTTGGGTGGAATTCGGAATATCCGATCCCATCAGTAGCGATCCGCACAGTGGTGTCGGAGGCTGACGGGCGGTTTTATTTTAAGTACGGTCTTCAGCAACACGGCCCGATCGAGTACTCGAGAATCAACGTCGACGGCGTGGCGGTATACACCAACTATCCGGATGGGTTCAGACCGGATGGGTGGTTTACGCAACTGCTCAACGGCAACACGGTTGACGGTGTGTCTTCGACATCTATCGATGAATACGCCGAAGCCAACGGCTACACACGCGGCCCCGACCCGTGGGCGGAAGCCCGCGCCGAGTGGAACGCAGCTCGAGCCGCCGCGCCGGATGTGTTCCGGGGGCGTCAAGCGCGCTATCTGACTGACCAGCTCCTTACGGCGCTCGAGAACGGCGAACTGCCTGACTATGCGCGCAGGATCATGCGGCTTCGTCCGGAGTCGTCGCGGCGTCTCGTTGCTAGCGGCGATCCGACGCTGTCTGTCACGCGCACACACGTGACTTCGGACGACGGTCTCACCACCACGTACACGTACTCCCTCGTCTTCGCATACGGCTCAGATTCAAATCGGATCAGTTCGACGTGGACCGGTCAGCGAGTGGATCGCGAGAGCACGCACAATCTGAAGCGCTATGGCACTGGGGAAACGACGGCAACACTCACTGTCTTGACGCAGTCTTTCTTCAACTGGTGCAACGTAACAGCGGACAGTGACCCGGTGAACGGGCGCCGTCTTGTCGGTGGGCAGTACAACGAGCCGGGTACTGGCTACGCCGGTATGTCGCTCGATATCTACGACAAGGCGTCTTTCTGGATCGATGGCACTTCGAGCGACGAAGAGGCGCAGCCGCTCTTCGCCGTGGTGAACGGAGTGCGTGCGTTCGTCACCGATTATGAGGGGACCTATGATTCGTACACTCCTGTAATGCCGTACTCGACGACGGGCAATTCGCAGGGCTACTTCGATGTCCCGCTGCCCTATCCGACAATCGCCGCTGCCAACCCCGACCGTCCCTACTGGTTCACCGGGGTGCCTGACTTGGAGGTGACTACGCTCCCCGCGTACGTAACCTATCGTGGGCTCCACCCGCCGCGTGCTGTGCCGACGAACGAGCTGGTATACGGTCCGCCCGGATATGATGGGTCGCCTCCACAGATCATCAACGATCCGTCGTTCCTCGATACTCGTCCGTCCAAAGACGTTGTTATGCACCTGTACGTGTCGACTACTTCGAGCGGCGAAAGCGCAGAAGAGAGCCTGTTCCCCGTCGAGACGAGCGACCGCTCGAACACCATGACGCTTCGGCACGTCTATGCCTACGCGTACACCTATGTCACGGGTGAGTTCGCTTTTCTGGGCGACGTGCTGGAGAGCCCCTATACATTCCCCGCGTACCCGCCGGGCGTCCCGCACGTCGCCGCGCTCGTGGTTGGCGCCGCGCCGCCCAGCGACGTTGGTGAATACTTCAGCGACGCGGAGGAAGAGCAGTACAAGCGGTTTCCGCAGTATCAGTACTTGTATGCGGACCCGACGATAATCCGTCTCGATGATGGCACGGCGACGGACGACAACTACACGCACCTGAGCGACTATCTGGAAGCGGACCCCCAACCGTTCGAGCCGCAGTACCCGAACCCCTCCGAGTACCGCCTCTGGGCGGTGCAAGCTTGGTACTACCGTCAGCTGCTGGCTGTGCCCTTGGTAGAGGCCGACACTGGGGGGAACGTTCAAGGAAGCATCTGAACCTGTTGTTTTGTCGGCACAAGTAGTACACTCGCGCCTATGTAGGCGCTTACTCACCTAGGAGGCTGCCATGGCCCTCGTTATCCCGACCGCGTCTGAGAAGACGCTGCTCGACTTCACGCTGGGGGTCACCGTTCCCGGCAACCAGATCCTTCGCCTGTTCGTCAACAACATCTCCCCGGCGGACGCCCACACGGCGGCCTCCTACACGGAGATGTCGACGCTCGGCTACGCCTCCAAGACCCTCACCAAGACCAGCTGGGTGACGGTGGCCGGAGCGGACGGCGCGGTGGCTACCTCCACCTACGCCACCCAGACGTGGACTTTCACGGCCGGCACCCCCGTGACGGTCTACGGGTACTACATCACGGACACCACCACCGGCCTGCTGCTCTGGGCCGAGGCGTTCGCTTCCGGGAAGGTTGTCCAGTACACCGGCGACCAGATCATCATTGTCCCGACCATCACCGGGTCGCGTTCCTAATAGGAGGAAGCTATGGCTTTCGTACTCTCGAACGAAGGGGAAAAGCTCCTTCTGGACGCGGCGGTCGGCAAGGTCGCCGCCGGCAACCTCAAACTCAAGCTGTTCCAGAACAACGTCACTCCGGGGCACGCGGACACCACTGCTACCTTCACCGTGGCGACGTTCACCGGCTACACGACCGTGACCCTCACCACGTCTTCGTGGAACGCGGGCGTGGCTGGCACGGGCACGGGCACCGCGCTCGCGAACAAGGCGTCGATCGACTACGCCCAGCAGACCTTCACGATGGGTACGCCGGGCACCACGAACACGATCTACGGGTACTACATCACCGACAACGCCGAGACCACCCTGCTCGGCGCGGAGAAGTTCTCGACCGCGAAGTCCATGGCGGTGTCCGGCGACGCGATCAAGATCACGCCGAAGCTGACGCTGTCCACCGAGTAAGGGGCAGCTGTGGCCTACGCCACTTGGAACCCCTCAGACAAGGGCAGTAACGTCACGCTTTCGGGCAGTGACCTTATTGCCCAAGTCACGTCTGGGAACTACAGCGGGGTTCGCTCGACGCTCGGGAAGTCGTCGGGCAAGTGGTACTGCGAAATCACCATCGGCACGGCCACGGGCTCTGAGTGCCTCGGTTTCGCCAACATCTCAGCCAACGTATCCGGTTATCCGGATCTGTCCTCGACCACAAACGCGGTGGTGATGGTCCCCAACGGGAACATCATCAAGAACGGCTCGATCGTCGCTGCTGATGGCGGCATCAGCACTGGCGACGTCCTCGGTCTGGCGATGGACCTCGATTCCGGCACGATCAGCTGGAACCGCAACGGGGGTACGTGGGCGACTGTGTCCAGCGGCTTGCCTGCCTCGCCGCTCTACATCGCAGTGGGCTCTTTCAGCAGCACCACGGCCACCTTCACTGCCAACTTCGGGGCGTCCGCGTGGGCCTACACCCCGCCGACCGACCACGTCGGCATGCAGGACCTGACGGACTACACGCACGCCATGACGGGCGGCGTGTCGGCCGCAGGCGACGCAGCTATCGAGTTCAACCCCCGCGAAGTGGCGATGACCGGTGGTGGCACGGTCGGTGGCGACGTCGCGATGGAGTTCCCCTCGACGCTCGAGGTCGCTCCGCTCTGGGGCTCGATGCTCGGTGGCGACGTCGCGCTGGAGTTTGGCGGCGTCGACGCCTACGACATGGTCGGCGGCGCCACCGTCACGTCCGAGTCTCCGTATTACTTCGAGACACCGAACATCTACGAAGAAGCGATGGCCGGCGCCATCACGCTCGGTGGTGCCACAGTCTACGAGTTCGACGGTACGGTCCTGCTTGGCGTCACGGCTGGCGCTGACACTGCGCTCGAGTTCTTCTCTCCGACGATTTACGACATCGCGGCCACCGACTTCATGCCTGACGGGGGGCTCCGGTGGGGCGGCGACGCGGAAGAGCGTGAGCTCACCACCTTCGTCCCCAGCGGCGGGCTGGCCCTCGCCGGCGGTGCGCAGATCCAAGAGGTCCTGCCCTTCCACACGAGTGGCGGCTATGTCTACGCCGGCACCGCGTCGAACGTCTCCGTGCTGGCGTTCACGCCCAGCGGCGGTCTGGTCTACGCGGGCGTCGCCCCGAATACTTCCGTCCTGCGCTTCGTGCCCTCCAGCGGGCTTGTGTGGAGCGGACTGGCCACGATCAGCGAGTACCGGGCGTGGCACGCACCGACGGGCGGCTTCGGTTTCGGTGGCCGGGCGAGCGTCGTCACCGCCACGGCTGCGTACGGGCCCACGACGGAGAACCCGACGAACGCTCCGTACTATGGCTGGACGATCAACGCGGAGAGCGCCGCCGTGTCGCGCTACCTGCGCATGCCGGCGAACTCGATGTGCCAGATGAACGGCAAGACGTACGTCGCCAACGCCGGCGGGATCTACGAGTACGGCGCAGACGACGACGCTGGGCAGGACATCCGCGCCTCCGTGCAGTGGCCGAAGACGGACTTCCAAGATGGCCGCACGAAGCGCATGGAGGTGGCACGGTTCGGGCTCAAGACCACCGGCCGCATGCGCCTCAAGGCGATGGCCAACGAGGATGAGCCGCGCTACTACCTGCTCATGCCGACGAGCGACAAGGTGAAGGGCACACGGGTGCCCATCGGCAAGGGCATGGCCGGACGGTACTGGGCCATGCGTCTCGACAACGTAGCAGGATGCGACTTCGAACTGGACAGTGCTGAGTTCCTGCCGGTGCCGTCGCGTCAACGTCACGGAGCCTGATCATGGCCAATGCCTCTCTCGCAAACCGCAGCAATATCTTCGGCACGACGTCTTCCTCACAGGGTTCGAGCTTCGGTTCGTACTCGTGGCCGGCGGACCCCGGCGCTGCGGACATGTTCAAGTTCCTCAAGCACACCGCTGACCAGAATCTCGAGTACCTTCGTGCGGCTGCGGAGTGGATGGGCACCGCCGCCAGCCAAGGCCAGAACGGGCTGGATCAGGGCCTCGTGCGCTACCAGCACGTCCGGCCGACTCCGGAGACCTCGTCATCTGCCACGACGAAGTGGACAGCCACGCCGGCGTTCCCGACGCTGCCTAACTTCCCGACGATGCCCGAGGCGCTCAAGGTCAACCTTGCGCAGATCCAAACGGACTTCACTGCAGATCTGGGGCGGCTCGAAACGTCATGGCTGACGAGCTACTTGCCCGCGTCTCCGACGGAGGTCTCGGCGCTCGACTCCATGCTCGACAACGTGCTCGACGGTACGTACTACAACAGCATGACCGCCAAGTTGAACACGCTCGAGCTCGAGCTGAAGGGCGCTCTCTCCACTGCCATCACGGCGATGAAGAGCGCCATGACGACGAGCATCGCTGACCTGAACACCACGCTCGATGGCCGGCGCTCCGGGCTCGATGGCAAGGTAGACGACGCGCTCACCGTCGCCTCGAACAACGTCCAAAACATCGCGTGGGCGCGCGCTCGCGGGCAGGCCGTGGCCGAAGCGGCTCGCGCCGAGTCCGAGGCTGCCACGCTCTGGGCCTCCCGTGGGTTCTCGATCCCGCCCGGTGTGCTGACGTACCAGGCACTGGCGGCAGGGCAGACGACCACGAACGCCGCGATCGCCATCGCTGCCGACCAAGCGGTGCGCTCGCAGGAGTTCTTCTTCAACGTAGCCGTGAAGGACATCGACTCGTACCTGTCCTCCACGCAGATCTTCATCAACACGGACCTCGAGAACTACAAGGCGGAGTTCACGCAGCGCCTCGCCACCATGAAGGAAGAGACGGACCAGAACCGCGCCAAGGTGAAGCAGGCGCTCGACCACATCGGCCTGAGCCTCGACTTCTCCAAGTTCGCCGGCGACACCGCCATGAAGTACCGGCTCGGGGTGAACGACGCCATCGCCAAACTGGTGACGGCCTACTCCCAGTTCTTCCGCGACGAGATCCAGTACGCCTCGCAGACGGCGGAAGCGCAGCGCCAGTTCTTGGCCTCGCTCGTGGACTACTACCGCGCGGCGATCCAGGCGTCGGAGCTGTCGATGAAGGGCGTGTTCGGGAACACGGCGAACGACCTGCGCTACGCAGAGATCTCGGCCGGGTTCATCAATCAAGCGGTGTCGAACCACGTGCGCGCCGCTGCGGAAACGGGCAACATGTACGCTCAAGCGGCCTCGTATGCGCTCAACGGCATGACGGGCATCGCCACCAAGGCGGAATAGGGGTCACCATGAAGAAGAACTGCAAATCCAACATGTCCGAGAACTTCAAGCGCAAGAGCGCGCTCCACTACGCGCTCGGCGGTGAAGTGACCAAGCCGGCCAGCCAAGGCATCCTCGCCCAGCCGCTCGCCCAGCGCGCTGCGATGCTGGACAACCCGGAAGCCGCGCCGATCATGCCGAACGTGGTGCCCATGGCGCCGCCGGCTACCGCCCTCAATCCCGGAGTGCCCACGCTCACGAACCAGGAGCTCGGGCGCCTCGGCAAAAACGCCGCCGGCACCGCGCCGCCCACGTTCATGGGAGCCCTCAAGGACCGGTACGGCATGGGGCCCAGCGGCTACGCCCATGGCGGCGCGGTCTACTCGATCCCCGGCGAGCCGGGCACCGCCACGTTCCCCATGCACGGCGCCGCCGGCCCGAGCCAGATGGACCTCGGTGCTGGCGCCCTGCCCGGCATGGACAACCCCCTGCGCCGTGGCTACCAGTCTGGCGGCATGGTGGCGCCTGCCCCTCGGCCCCGGCCGGCCGTGGCCCCTCCGTCGATCCTGGCTCCGCCGGCCATGCCGGTTGCGCCGCCCGTGGCCCCGCCGCCCGTGGCGCCCGCGCCCACTGCGCTCAGGCCTGGCCGCCTCGCGCCGCCGACCACCCCGTTCAACTACCGGAACCCGTACCCCTCGACGGACGTGGTCGAAGGCGCCACGCGCGGCTCGAAAGGCGGCCCCGTTACCGACCCCGGCAAGGGCTTCCCTGCCGAGCAGGGCGAGGACAAGCACCACATCGTCGTGGCCGCCGGGGAGTACGTCCTGCCCAACGCCACCGTGGACGCCCTGGGCGGCGCGGCTGCCCTCGACAAGATCGTGGAGGCGACGAACGGCGCGCCTCCGAACAAGCTGACCGGTGCGAACGCTCTGCGCAAGTTCTATGGCGGCGGTGGGATCGACGACTTCGGTTCGAAGCGCGGGATCACTCCCGGCAGCCAGATGCCGATCACGGACAACTTCGGTAACGCTGTGCGTGGCGCCCCCGCTGCGCAGTCGCCTGTGCCGCCCCTCAACATGGAGGCAGCGGCGCGGGCGCGCGCTGCGGATATGGCTGCTGCCCAGGCGCGCCCGCTGCCGTCTGGCACCCCGCCTCCCATGATCGCCGACGCTGCCCTGAAGGAAGGTGTGGCCGGGATCAAGCCCGCCGCTGCGCCGGCTGGCCCGCAGACCGTCATGCAGAAGGCCGGTGCGATCGGGAAGGCCGGCGGTGAGAAGATCGCCGGAGCGGCGAAAGCAGTGAAGGGAGCGGCCGGTAATCTGGCGGGCTGGCCCATGAGGGTTGCTGGCTCGCTCGCCGCTACCGGTGCGCTCGGCTATGCCGGATACAAAGGAATGGGCGAGACCACGGACGAAGCTGCCCAACGCGTGGGCGCCGACACCAGCCCCGAAACAAGCCGGAACGTGGGACAGCGGGTCGACAGTGCACTGCGCGGCAACCCGTACACTGCTCCGCTCTACAACGCGATCGCGCCGCCTGACCGCGCCCATGCGGACGAGTACACGCTCGGCCGCGACATCGCCATCCGGGGGGCGGGATACGCTGACAACATGACCGGCGGCGCCCTTGGCGGCGCTCGAAAGGCGTGGGAGCGTGCGGGAGGAGGCGCGCCCCAGCCGGCCGGCGCGGGCAACGAGCAAGCCACGCGGGGCGGGATTTCCCCCGAAGAGGCCGCTCGCGGCGACGTGCGTCCGGAGCCCCAGCTGGACTGGTCCCAGACCGGCCAGCGGAATCCGAACCCTCTGCGCAGCTCTCGCGTAGGGAACCAAGTCACCATCACCGACGGCTCCACGCCCGAACAGCAGCGCAACGCCATGGCTTTCGTGGACCGGCAGGCCACGGCCCTGCGCGCCGCCGACGCTCGCGACCGGGCGACGAACCCGCGCTACAACCCGGCGAACATCGCCGCCGAGCACGCCGCCATCGAGTCGAAGTACGCCGCGCCGGCCCAGACCCCGGGCACGGTCACGACGTCCGACGGGCGGGAGGTGCCGATCCAGTCGATCGAGGGCAAGATGATCGCTGGCGCCCAGAACCGCCGCATGCTGGCCGAGAGCCCGCTCCGGACCGCTCAGATCCAGTCGTCTACCCAGCGCCGGGGGCAGGACCTCGTCTACGACGCCGCTGTCCAGCACCGCGCCCTCGAGCGCCAGCTGGCCATGCAGCGCGCCAAGATCGAGCAGTTCAACAAGGACCGGGATTACGGTGCCGGCCGTGCCGACCGGGCGTTCGAGCAGGACGAGAAGCGCACCGAGGCGTACAACAAGGCCCTCGACGCGGTGTTCATCCAGAAAGGCCCGAAGGGCGAGGAGCTCGGCCGCGAGCAGCGCACGCGGGCGAATGAGCTGATCTTGGGCACGCTCCAGCAGGCTGGCCTGGACCCCCGCGCAGCCAGTGCGGCGGACTTCGCCGAGATGGCTCGGCTGGCCAAGCTCGAACTCGGCACGGAGGCGAACCGGGAGGGTGTGAAGGGCGCGCTCAAGACCTGGATCACCGGGCCGTATGCGAAGGCGCAGGGGCTGCAGGGGCGGCGTGGGCCGGTGCAGATCGAGAAGGGCGCGCTGTACGACACTGTGGTCCTGCCCGACGGCCGGACCATGTCGCGCCGGGAGTACGAGCACGGCGACCCGAACCTGATCATCAATGCGCCGGCTCACCAGCGCGAGCTGGACGTGCTGTCGGACGCGTACGGCCGGCTGCGGAACCGCTGATGGCCGGCTACCTCGTCGACCAGCCCTCGTCCGCCCTCCGGCGCCCCTACGCCGTAGACCAGCCGGTACAGCACGACACCAGCTGGACCGAAGCGGAGGCGATGCCGGGCTCGGAGCTCGGCCGTGGCTTCAAGTCCGGCCTGCACGGCTCGCTGGCGAACATCCAAGCCTTCGGGGCGGCCATGGCCGACTCGATGGGGTTCCGGGACTCCGCCGCCAAGATGAAGGAGAGCGCCCTGCGCCGGGCGCAGATCGCCGGGGCGGCCAGCCCGTTCATCAACCAGACTGGCCAGATCGAGGACCTCTCGAGCGCGCTGCAGTACGGTGCGGGCGCTGTCGGCCAGGCCGCCGGCAGCCTGCTGCCTACCGGCGCGGCGGCGGTCGTCGGCGGTGCCCCGGGTGCCTTCGCCTCCCTCGTCCCGATGTCCGGCGGCGAGGTGGCGATGCGGCACTACCAGGAGCCCACCGGAGCCACCCCGCAGGAGGTGCTGGGTGCCTCCGCCGCGCAGGGCCTGGTGCAGGGCGGCGTCAACATGCTCCCGATCATGTCGATCGTCGGGAAGGGCCCGCTCGCGGCGGCCACCTCGAAGCTGCTCGGCACGGCCAGCCCTGTCGGCAAGTTCGCTGGCCGGATGGGCGCAACGATGGTCGGCGAGGGCCTGCAGGAGGCCGGTGAGGAGTACACAGCCCAGCAGGCCATGCAGGCGCTGCGCGGCCAGCCCATGGGCGCACCGACGGACGTGGAGGCGATCAAGGAGGCAGGGATCGCCGGTGCGGTGGGCATGGCGCCCTTCGGCGCTGTCCATGGCGCCGTGGGCGGGGCCAACGACGCGGGCGGGGTCATGGGCCTGCGGGCCCGGGCCGAGATGCGCCGCGCGGCGGCCCTGGCCGGCCAGGCTGGCGAAGCGGTGCAGAAGTCGGGCATCGGGCAGGCCGTGGGCGAGGTGGGCGAGCACCTGAAAGGGATCGCCGGCGAGGAGTTCGAGGACGCCGACACGCTCGAGAAGAAGCTGGCCGCCGCCGAGGGCGTGGTCCGTCGGGCCATCTATGACGCGCCGGCCATGGCCGAGCGGGTGAAAGAGGGACTGGGCGAGTCGAAGTTGGAGCTGACAGCCGGCATCATGCGGAAGATGCGGTACGACGAGCTGCACGACTATGCGTCGAAGCTCGCCGAACGGGCTGACTGGGCCGAAGGGGAGAACGACGGCGGCGCGCTTGCCAGGCACGGCGAGGACCTGATCGACATGGGTCAGCGCCTGAACCAGCGCATCGAGAAACTCGACAAGGCGGACCAGCGGACCGTCGAGACTGTCCTCCAGTACGAGAACGAGCCCGGGGCCGTGGCGAACTCGCCCGAGCTGCGGCGCGCCGTGGCGCAGGCGTTCCTGAAAGAGATGGAGAAGGACAAGGTCGCGAGCGCCGAGGACGCGCTCAAGCTCATCGGGAAGAAGCTCCGGGGCACGAAGAAGTCCCTCTCGGCGACGAGCCAGGATCCGATCGGAGACCTGCTGGTGGAGATGGGCTTCGCGCCGGCCCACACGCGTGAGCAAGCGCTTACTTCAGACCTCGAAAAGATGGAGGCCAGCCGGAAGGCGCCGCTGACCACCGAGGCGCTCCTGCGCGCCCAGCCGCGCCCGAAGACCACCCAGCGCGGACC
This sequence comes from Verrucomicrobiota bacterium, assembly GCA_030916665.1. Classification (GTDB taxonomy): domain Bacteria; phylum Verrucomicrobiota; class Verrucomicrobiia; order Opitutales; family Opitutaceae; genus Lacunisphaera. The sequence continues at coordinate 1,659 of JAUPWC010000565.1, read as the reverse complement.
GATCGGGTCGCAGCCTGGTGGCACCATGACGACGGGACAGAGCGAGAGCTCCATTGCCGTCTGGCAGCTGTTCGACAACGAGTACCGGCCGGTCGAGACGGTCGACCGTGTCGTGCGGGCGTTCGGGAAGCTGATCACCCACATCGCCAAGGGCGAGGCGAATCCGGACGAGGCGGCCAGGGTCGAGGAGGCGATGGTCGACTTCGCCGGCACGCCCGAAGCGAAGCTGCGCCTGCGGGAGATCTTCGCCAAGGCGCACGAGATGATGGCGCTGGATCCCTCGAACAAAGACGCGCGTCGGAAGTTCGCGAAAGACATGCGCGAGCTGGTGTCCGGCAAGCGTGTGCCGCTCACGAAGGCCCTGTCCCAGATGGCAGGCCGCACGCTCTCCCAGCAGGAGCTGCTGGGGTACCTCAAGAGCTACTCCGAGGCGGACAAGAGCCTGACCGGCCTCACGCCGGAGCAGCAGCAGATGCGCCTGATGAAGCTGCGCAGCGCCATCGCCGAACGGTTCGGGCTGGAGAATGTCCCCAAGGCGGAGGCGATCACACGGCACCTGCTCGGCCTGGACCGGCGCGAGGCACGGAGCCCGACCGAGGCCGGCGGCGAGCAGCCCGAGCGGGCCGCTACGCCGTTCGTGCTCGAGGATGAGGAGGACGTCTTCGGTGAAGGCCGCCCCCAGGAGGGCGTGCCGCTCGACCGGCAGACGATGGGGTTCGGTGAAGAGGAGGGGGAGACCGAGGACGGGCTGCAGGTTGCCGGCGGCGTGGAGGAGGCCCCGGTCGAGTTCGGCGGGGTCACGTACGACTACGAGCGGCCGTTCTCCGGGCACAAGATCTTCGGCAGCAAGAACAAGGCCGGGCAGCGGGTGTCGGACATCGAGGCCCAGCGCGAGCGGTACCAGATGAAGGTGCCGGGCGGGTCGTACTACACGGTGCCTGTCACCGAGCGGCTGGCTCAGCGGTACGTCGAAGCGGTGAACGAGGGCGGCACGCCCGACACCGAGGCGGACGCCGAGCAGTTCGTGAAGCGCGCCATGGCGCACTCGGCCGAGGAGGCTGAGCAGGCCCGGTCGTACCTCGAAGGCCTGAAGATCAACATCGACAAGCTCCTGGCGGACGCCCGTCGGGAGTCGGTCGACGCCAGCTCGCCGGCGAAGGAGATCGTGCAGCAGGCGAAGTCCCGGTTCGACACGGCGGAGTTCTTCAAGAAGGCCGTGGGCGGGAACGAGGACGCCGCCTACGCCCTGAACGCCATCTACTGGCACGACGTGCGCAAGCAGTTCGCGGACGAGTTCCCCGCGTCGGTGTTCTTCCGCACCTTCCCGTACCGGTTCCCCGCCTTCCGCAGCAAGGAGGAGACCCACAGCGAGAAGACGGACTGGGCGATCAAGAATGAGGGGCTGATCCCCACACCCGAGGATGGCGCGCAGGCAGCGCGCGGCGAGCTGGCTATCGAGATCGTATCGCCCGAGGGCGGCATGGACGCGGCCGTGCTCTCGCTCCCCAAGTACCTCGCCCACAAGCTCCACGCCGAGGACAAGCCGGTGGCCCGGGAGGGCATCGCGACGGTGCTCGGCGAGCTGATCAACCACCTGAGCCAGTCGAAGGACATCAAGCTCACGGAGGAGGCCTCGAAGGCCCTGGGGCTCGGCCGTGG
>JAUPWC010000564.1 GCA_030916665.1 Verrucomicrobiota bacterium | reverse complement strand
CCATGTGGTGCAAAAGCTTAGCTACCACTCCGCGAGTTCTACTGCATGGTTCCGGCTTAGAGCCTATCCGGATAACCCTGCCTTGGGTGGATCAGCGTGCTTGCACGCGCTGCGTTTTTTCCCGGGCGCGACCAAGGTCGCTGGCCCACGACAAACCATGAAGGCGATGTTCGGATAATACCTGGTCGCCAGCCGCACCTGCCTTCCTCCGCGTCCTCTGCGCCCTCTGTGTTTAACCGGTTCGTCAGCTCAGCCACCCGGCTTCGTCGCCGACTCCAGTCCCGTCAAATAAGCCAGCGACTCCTCCCGCGTCGCTCTGCACATCTCCTCCGTCGGTCGCAGGCTGACACAGAACGCCGGCCGCTCAGGCTTCCCAAACAGCGCACACCGCAGGTCCGGCAGCAGCTGCACGCAGGGAATCCCCGCCGGCTTGCCGTGCGGCATGCCCGGGATCGGCGACGTGATGCTCGGCGCGATGCAACACGCGCCACACTGCGGACGACATTCCATGCATGCTCTTTAACCACGGATCCCACGGCTGCGCACGGATAAAGGCCGAAACAAACCCCATCCGTCCTTTAACCACTGATGGCCGCCACCCCCCCTCATCAGAAGTGGCCGATCAGGCTGCATGGGCGGTTTATCCAAGGTCGGGGAACGTCACCCGTGCGTGTCGGGACGGCCCGCCGGCTGTCCGCCCTGCCTTTCGCAACACGGACGGCCGGACGACGGTTGCCCCCCGGTCAACGATCCCTTCCGGAAACAAGCGCGCTGGACAGGTCCGGGCCCGGACGCTAAACGAGAGCTCGCGCCACATGATCGCCTTACTGCCACGCTTCATCGTCCTGGGCGTGGTGGGTGCGGTGGCAGTGCGGGCCGATCTGGAATCGTCAGCGCGCATCATGGCGCGAGCCGCGGCGGAATTTCGGGTCACCCAGATGCGGACGGCGGAGGCGGAGCGATCGGCCCAGGCGGCGCGTTACCGGGATTATCAGTCTTCGTTAGCCGAATCGCAGCTCGCCCACTACCGCCAGCAACACCAGTGGGCAGAGGAAGCGGCGCAAGCCCGGCGTCAGGCCGAGGTGGATGCCATCATGCGGAAGGTGAGAGAGGAAGTCGCGGAGGTGGAGCGCCAGCGCCGGGAAGCCGAACGCCGCGAGGAGGCGGAACGCCAGCGGCAAAGGCACGAGAACCCCGGCTTGGGCATGGCGGAGGCCAACCGGGCCTACGCGGCGGGTGACTACAACACGGCGATCCATTTCTGGAAGTGGTGGGCGGAGCGCAAAATCCCCGAAGCCCAGTTCCAGCTTGGCTGGTGGCTGGCGTATCGCACCAACCCGGCGGACAAGTCTGCAGCCTTTTCCTGGTTCTCCCAAGCGGCCCAAGCCGGCCATGTTCTGGCCATGGTGGAAACCGGTGTGGCCTTAGCCCAGGGTGCCGGCACCGGGCAGGATTTTGCGCTGGCGACGGACTGGCTCACGCGGGCCGTGCAGCACGGCGAACTGCGCGCGTATTCCGCCCTGGCCCGGACCCTGGCTGACACGGCCAACCCCAAGCACAATGTAGAGCGGGCCACGATGCTGCGGGTCCATGCGATGACCTTTGGCGAGGCGAAGCTGCAGGAGGCACGGCTCACCCGCTACGACCTTTTCCCGGGGCGCTATGTTGACGCCTTGCCGGAGGCGCTTGCCCTGCTCAGCGAGGCGCACCGAAACGGCGAGGACGGCATCGCCCGCAACCCGGTGCAGGCCTACGAATGGCTCGCCCTCGCGGCCCAGCTCAGTCCGGACGATCGCTTCGACGCACGCCGCGATACTGCGGCCGCACTGCTGGAGCGTCCTGCGCTGGCCGAGGCACAGTCCCGCATCGCCCGGGGGTTTTGGACCGGGGAATTCCGCAACCTGCCGCTGGCTCCCAACCGGAGTTATGCCATCGAATGGTGGAAGTCCGCCGCACGGCTCGGTCACATGGGCGCCCGACTGCAACTGGCCGAGGCCTATGAAGCCGGCTGGGACAACCAGCCGGGAGACCCGGCGTCCGCCTGCGCCTGGTTCACCGTGGCGGCCATGGAGCCGGGCGATCCCCGCGGCGCCGCGCCGAAGCGGGACCGGCTTCGGCTCGAGCTCGTCAGGGCGTGGGCCATGGACCAAAAGACAACCGCGTTGGGCCGCGCGGACTACCTCATCGGCCAATTGTTGGAATCGGGCCTTGGCTTGGAGCGACCGGACTATGCCATGGTCGTCAAACACTATCAGGCGGCCGGGAATCATGACCGCGGAAGGGGTTATCACCGGCTCGCTGTCATGCATGAACAGGGCATCGGGGTGGAGCGCAGCGCAAGGGAGGCTCGCAAGTATTATCTCCGGGCAGCGTGGGAGGGTTCGCTGGAAGCCCAACTCGCGCTCGGCAGCAATGACCCCGACGGCATAGCCAGAAGCCCGGATTTTGTGGAGGCCCTAGCGTGGCTGCTGCCCCTCGCGGAAGGTGACCACGCCCTCGCCCAGTTTCATCTGGCGGAGCGATACGAGAAACAGGGCGACCGCCCGGAATATCTCGTGGCCGCCTACCGGTGGTATCTCCTGTCCGGATCACGGGGCGAAGGACCCGCCCAGGTGCTGGACCGGTGCGCGGCCCTGGAAAAACGGCTTACCCCGCCGCAGCAAGCCGAGGCATTGGCGCAAATCGGCCGGATGCGGCTGCAGTGGCCGTTCATGCGGCAGGAAGCGGTGTTTTGGATGGAGCTGGCGGCGGAGCTGGGTTCGCCGATCGGGATGCACTACATGGGCAACTTGAGCCGGATCGACGAAAGCACCCAGGAACTCGCGCCGACCCCGGAGCGAGCCCTGGCCTTCTATCGCAAGGCGGCAGCGCTTGGCGTGGACCGCAGCCAGCTGGCCATCGGGGAACATTATGAGGAGGGAACCGGGGTGCCGGCAGATCCGGTCGAGGCCTGCGCCTGGTATTGGGCTTCCGGGTTATATCATGGCGAACTGGATGCGCAGCTGACCGTGCCGCAACGGCGCGCCGCTCGCGAACGTCTGGCCCGAAGACTGGAGGAAGGCCGGGAGATTCCCCGCAACCTGGTGCGTGCCGGGGCCATCTGGCGGCTGCTGGCGCAGGAGGAGGGCAACACCAGCCCGGCGGCCGAGCAACGAAATCGGATCGCCCGTCCGCTGTCTCCGGCGGACCGCGCGGTGGTCCTGCACGAGAGCGGCCGGATGTTGCTTGATGGTCAGGCCGGTGCGCTGAAAAACGAGGCGGAGGGCTGGGAGTGGATCCGCAAAGCGGCCGAACTGGGCAACGCCGACGCGATGTGCGACCTGGGCCGGCGTGCGGTGCCCTTCACGGTCAGGCACTTTCAAAGCGATGAACCGCTGCTCAAAACAGTCACCGCCGCCGAAGTGGCCGAGGCCACCCACTGGCTCCTTGCCGCCGCGAAACGGGGGAATGCCGAGGCGTTTTTCCAACTGGCGCTGCTCGAGTGCCGGATGATCCGGCGAAATGGCGAGGGTCGGGAGGACGCCCTGGGTCTGGTCGAAGAGGCAACGCCGGGCGTCACGCCACCACGACCGCAGCGGAACGACATCGACATGAACCTGCCCACCGCCCGGGAGCTCGGGCTGACGAGCGCCGAGGCGGACCCCGAATACGCGGATTTTCGGACCGACCACATCCAGTTGCTGCGGGCGGCGGCCGGCCGCGGTCATGGGGAGGCCGAAGCGGCGCTCGGCGAATTCCACGATGGCAAGGATTGGCCGCAGCGGCTGCGCTCCGCGGCACAGAAAGGCTGTGCGCTGGCGCAGTGCGAGCTGGCGGTCTACTACGACACTGCCGAGCACAAGGACCGCGACCCCTTGCGATCCAGCCTGTGGCTGGCGCTCGGCAACGCGACCGACCCTGCCCTGACCGCCAGCTACCGCCAGAGGATATTATTCGGCAAGACCACGAATTCGCAGGCCGAAGCGATCCTGCGCGAGCTGGAGGTCGCCGGATTGGCTGTCCTCGACTGAGCGGGCGCAGTTCCCCAGCCCGGGATCGGCGACGTGATCGAAGGCGCGATGCAACCCGTGCCACACGGCGGACGACATTTCATGAAGGGGATTAACCACGGATAACAGGATGTGCACGGATAAAGGCCGAAACAAACCCCATCCGTTTTAACCACTGAGGGCCACTCATCCCTCACTAATCCTTAGTGATCCATCAGTGTGCATTAGTGGTTAACCAAGGATCGGGTTCGCTTCTACTTTCGTGTGATTCGTGTGTTTCGTGGTGACAACGTCCACCGCCCAGTGGCTCCGCTTAACCGCCGCATAAGCCGGACGCGCT
>JAUPWC010000563.1 GCA_030916665.1 Verrucomicrobiota bacterium | reverse complement strand
CTGCGCGACACCATCCACGTCGCCGTCCGCGCCCTGGACAACGTCATCGACATCAATTTCTACCCGACGGTGGCGGCCAAGACCTCGAACCTCCGCCACCGCCCCATTGGCCTCGGCGTCATGGGCCTGGCCAACGCGCTCTACATGAAGGGCATCCCCTTCGCCTCGCAGGAGGCCGTCGAGTTCAACGACGAGTTCATGGAGGCCATCGCGCACTACGCCTACGAGGCCTCTTCCGACCTCGCCGCCGAGCGCGGCACCTACTCCAGCTACAAGGGCTCGAAGTGGGACCGCGGCCTCCTCCCCCCCGACACCGTCGACCTCCTCGAGCAGGAGCGCGGCCTCCCCATCCAGGTCCCCCGCGGCGGCCGCATGAACTGGGAGCCCCTCCGCAAGAAGATCGCCAAGCAGGGCATGCGCAACAGCAACGTCCTCGCCATCGCCCCCACGGCCACGATCTCCAACATCACCAACACCTCCCCCTGCATCGAGCCCACCTACAAGAACCTGTATGTGAAATCGAACCTCTCCGGCGAGTTCGTGGTGCTGAACCCCTTCCTCGTGAAGGACCTCAAGGCCCGCGGCCTCTGGAACCAGGAGATGAGCGACGCCCTCAAGTATTTCGACGGCGAGCTGAAGGACATCGAAGCCATCCCCGAGGACCTCAAGGCCCGCTACCTCACCGCCTTCGGCGTGGACTTCAAGTGGGTGATCGACGCCGCCGCCCGCCGGCAGAAGTGGATTGACCAGGCCCAGTCCGTGAACCTCTGGCTCAAGACCCCCGACCTGAAGACCCTGAGCCACATGTATCGCTCCGCCTGGCACGGCGGCCTGAAGACGACCTATTATCTCCGCAGCCTCGGCGCCTCCGGCATCGAGAAAGCCACCCTCACCACCAAGAAGGAAGTCCGTGGCATCGCCGGCGAAAGCAAGGCCGACACGGCCGCGAGAGACACCGCCGCCGCCGCGGCCACCGCCGTTGCCGCCGCCAGCCTGACCACGTCGCCCTTCACCGCCACGGCCTCTGCTCCCACTCAGGTTTCAGGTCTCAGTCCTCAGGTTTCGCCTTCTTCGCTCCCGCCGAAGAAGACTTATACAGCCGAGGAAAAACGCGTCTGCTCCATCGAAGCCATGAAGAATGGCGAGGAGTGCGAGGCCTGCCAGTGAGGTAGTGCGAGACCGCTGGGCGCCCCGCTCAGCAATAACTTCAAGGCGGCCCTCACCGGCCGCCTTTTATTTTCCCCAAACCGGTCAATCGATCTGCCAATGCTATAATTCCCCGATGATCCAGTCATTTTCCGACCGCGACACCGAGCAGCTTTTCCACGATGAGAGGAATCGTCGGTATTCGGCCATCGTTCGTGTGGCGCTGCGAAAACTGATCCAGCTCAACCGGGCCGCCCAGCTCAGTGACTTGGCCGTGCCACCGGGCAACCGGCTCGAAGCCCTGCAGGGCAGTCTCCGCGGATTCCATTCCATCCGCATCAACGACCAGTGGCGGATCGTCTTCCGCTGGACAGAGAACGGGCCGGCCGAAGTCGGCATCAAGGATTATCATTGAAATCCGACTCTATAACGCTACACGTTATAGCCAATGAATCCCCCGATCTCACCCGGCGAAATCCTCCTGGAGGAGTATCTGACGCCCATGGGCATCTCCCAGAACGCCATGGCCCGGGCCATCGGCGTGCCACCCCGGGCGATCAATGAGATCGTGCTGGGCAAACGCGCCATCTCCCCGACTATGTCGATCCGGTTTGGCGCGTTCTTCGCCCAGACGCCCGAGTTCTGGCACGGCCTGCAGATTGATTGTGATTTCCGCGCCCTCGCCAAACACAGTCGCAAGCTGACCGCCAAGGTCACCCCCGCCCGCGAGCTGATGTCGGCCTAATTGTAATCGTCGGGACAGGAAGAGCTGAAGACGTCCAACCTGGGCCGCAGGGCCGGCCAAAGGGGCCGGCCAAAGGGGTCATGCTTTACCTTTTACCTCGGAATCGGTTTTACACCGTAACCTCGGAGTTGTGATCCGGCGCGAACGCAGGAAACTCTCCGTCGTGCTGACCGTCCGCCCAACCAAGATGCTCGCCCGCCAACTCGGCATCACCGTGCCTCCGGGCATGCCTGAGGGCGACCGGACGGGGTGGGCGACCGGACGGGGTCAGGCCGTTGTTTGTTGATTTGATCGTGCCTGAGGCCTGCCGGGCTAGTATCGCGTAACATTCGGTATTTCGCATTGTATTCGACCACATTCCGGGATCAGCTCCGGCATGGCCAACCGATATAAAGTCACCCTGACGAAGGCAGAACGGGAAGAACTCACGGAGTTGACGCGCAGCGGCAACTCTACGGCGGCAAAGTTCATCCACGCGCGCGCGTTGCTGTTGTGCGACGCCGGCAAGCATGGCGATCCCTGGAAGGTGGCCGACGTGGCGTCGGCCTTGGGCGTGACCTCGCGCACGCTCGAGCACCTCAAACAGCGCTTCGTCGAGGAGGGGCTGGAGGCCGCGTTGACGCGCAAGGCACCGCGCAAACCCCGGGAGCCCACCTTCGACGGCGAGTTTGACGCGCGCCTGACCGCCTTGGCTTGCTCGCAGGCACCGGCCGGACACCAGCGATGGACGGTGCGACTGCTGGCCGACAAGCTCGTGGAACTGAAAATCGTGGAGGCGGTTTCGACCATGACCGTGCAGCGGTCCCTAAAAAAAACGAACTGCGTCCTCACCTGAGCAAATACTGGAAGATTCCCCCCGACGGGGACTCGGCCTTTGTCGCCGCGATGGAGGATGTGCTGAGCGTTTACCAACTGGCCTACGATCCTCGCTTTCCGGTCGTCTGCATGGATGAGTCGAGCAAGCAGTTGGTCGGCGAGGTGCATGCGCCGATCGCCGTCGCCCCCGGCCATGGGCAGATCCTCGACCACGAATACGTGCGCCACGGCGTCGCCACGCTTTTTGTGGAGGTCGAGGCCTTGGCCGGACGCCGCCATGTCGAGGTGACCGAGCGACGCACCCGGCAGGACTGGGCTCGTTTCATCAAGGCCATGCTCGACGAGCGTTACCCCGACGCGATCAAGGTACGGCTGGTCATGGACAACCTCAACACCCACGACCTCGCCTCGCTTTACGAAACCTTCCCGCCGGCCGAAGCACGTCGCCTGGCCGAGCGGCTGGAAATCCACTACACCCCCAAGCACGGCAGCTGGCTGAACATCGCCGAGATCG
>JAUPWC010000562.1 GCA_030916665.1 Verrucomicrobiota bacterium | reverse complement strand
GGCCGCGGACGAGCTGGGCTTCTACGTGGCGACGGAGCTGCCGTTCTGGGGTGAGTGGACGCCCGCCATCGCCGACGCGCTAGCCCCCGAGGGCGAGGCCATCCTGCGCGCCTACGGGCATCATCCGTCATTCGTGCTGCTGTCGCTCGGCAACGAGCACCGCGGTGACCGCGCCGCACGCGCGGGACTGGTTGCGCGGTTGCGGGCGCTCGATCCATCGCGGCTTTATGCGCAGGGCGCCAACAACGACCTCGAAACCCCTTCGCTCGCGCCCCACGACGACTGCTGGATCACCGCGCGCCTGCCCGCCGCGGACGGCACCCGGCGCTACGTCAATGTGCGCGGCGCCCACGCCACGCCCGACCGGGCCGACGGCCACCTCCAAACCGGCCCCGGCGGCACGCGCACCGACTACCGCGCCGCCATCGCCGCGTCGCCGCTGCCGGTCGTCAGCCATGAGATCGGCCAGTATGCGACCTACCCGCGCTACGCGGAGATCGCCCGGCATCGCGGCGTGTTTGCCGCACACAACCTGGAGCGCTTCCGCGCCAAGGCCGAAGCCGCGGGCCTGCGGGCGCGCGCCGATGATTTCGCCCGCGCTTCGTCCGCTCTGGCGGCGCTCTGTTACCGCGAGGAAATTGAGGCGGCGCTGCGCACGCCCGGCTTTGGCGGCTTCGAGCTGCTCGGTTTGCAGGATTTCCCCGGTCAGGGCACGGCGCTCGTCGGGTTGCTCGATGTTTTTCTCGAATCCAAGGGCGCGATCTCGCCGGCGGAGTTCCGGCGATTCTGCGCGCCGCACGTGCTGCTTGCCCGTTTCGACCGGCACACCTGGACGGCGGGCGTAACCTTCATCGCGGATCTCGAATTCGCGCATTACGGTCCGGCCGACTTCACCCCTGGCGAAGTGCGCTGGTCCCTCGGCGAAGCCGCCGGCTCGCTTCCCGCCCCGGCCGCCGCGCACGGTGGCCTGCGCCCGCTCGGACGGCTTGAATGTCGCCTGCCCGACACCGCGCGCGCCTGCCGGTTGGAACTGACTCTCACGCACGTTCCCTCCGGCGCGACCAACGCCTACCCGCTCTGGGTTTACCCGGCCGCAAATACGCCCGTGCCGCCCGGGCTCGTGCTGACGCGCCGCTTCGATGCCGCCGCGGAGTCAACGCTCGCCGCCGGCGGCACGGTCGTGCTGTGCGCCGACGCAGCGCGACCGTTTCCGGGCACGCCCGGCGGCGGGTTCACGCCGGATTTTTGGTGCTGGAGCATGTTCAAGAACGTCCCGGGCACGCTCGGACTTGCCATCGACGCCACCCATCCCGCACTCGCCTGTTTTCCGACCGAAACGCATTCCAACTGGCAGTGGTTCCACCTCGCGGGGGCTGCACAACCCGTCGGGCTCGACGCGCTGCCCGCCGGCTTGCGGCCCATCATCGAGGTGATCGACAACCCCGAGCGGGCGCAGCGGCTCGGTCTGATTTTCGAGGTGCGCGTCGGACCGGGCCGGCTGCTTGTTTGCGGCCTCGACCTGCCTGCCCTCGGCGCGACGCACCCCGAGGCGCGCGCGCTGCTCTCCAGCCTCCTCCGCTACGCCGCCTCGCCCGCCTTCGCGCCCGAGGTGCCGGTGGAGCCCGCGGCCCTGGTCACCGCGCTGCACGGTTGATCATTCCGCACATGACGGTCAAGGTCACGGTCCGTTGCGACCGCCCGCCGGTCGCCAACCCTCGGTTTCCCCTCCCCTAACCCCATGAAAAGACTTCTCCCCCTGCTGGGCCTGCTGGCCCTGGCCGCGGCCCCGGTGCTCCGCGCCGACGCGACCGCCACCCTCACCGTCCGCGCCGACCAGCCCGGCGCCGTCATCAGCCGCGAGATCTACGGCCATTTCGCCGAGCATCTCGGTCACTGCATTTACGAGGGCCTGTGGGTCGGTCCCGACTCGTCCATCCCCAACACGCGCGGCATCCGCAACGACGTCGTCGCCGCGCTCAAGAACCTCTCGATCCCCGTGCTCCGCTGGCCGGGCGGCTGCTTCGCCGACGAATACCACTGGAAGGACGGCATCGGCCCGCGCGAGAAGCGCCCCGCCATCTATAACTCCCACTGGGGCGGCGTGGTGGAGAACAACCATTTCGGCACGCACGAGTTCCTCGACCTGGTCGAGCTGCTCGGCTGCGAGGCCTTCGTGTCGGTCAACGTCGGCAGCGGCACCGTGCAGGAGACGCAGGAGTGGGTCGAATACATGACCAGCGACGCCAAGTCCCCCATGGCCGACCTGCGCCGCGCCAACGGCCGCGACAAGCCCTGGCGCGTGAAATACATCGGCGTCGGCAACGAGACCTGGGGCTGCGGCGGCAACATGCGCCCCGAGTATTACGCCGACGTTTACAAGCAGTTCAACACGTTCATCAAAAACTACGACCGCGAGCACCGCATCCAGCGCATCGCCTGCGGCCCCAACGGCGACAACTACGCCTGGACCGAGGAGCTCATGCACAGCGCCACGCGCCACATGAACGGCCTGTCGCTGCACCACTACACGCTGCCCAGCGGGAGCTGGAGCGGCCCGAAGGGCGCGGCCTACGGCTTCCCTGAGACCCAGTGGTTCACCACGATGCGCAACACCCTGATCATGGAAACGCTTGTCACCAAGCACAGCGCAATCATGGACAAATACGACCCGCAGAAGAAGGTCGGCCTCGTCGTGGACGAATGGGGCACCTGGTATGACGTCGAGCCCGGCACCAACCCCGGCTTCCTCCGCCAGCAGAACACGATCCGCGATGCCGTCGTCGCGGGCCTCAACCTCCACATTTTCCAGAAGCACGCCGACCGCGTGACCATGGCCAACATCGCGCAGATGATCAACGTGCTCCAGGCCGTCATCCTCACCGACAAGGAGAAGATGATCCTCACGCCGACCTACCACGTCTTCGAGATGTTCAAGGTCCACCAGGGCGCGACCTCGCTGAAGCTCGACCTGAAGACGCCCGACTTCGTCTTCGGCGCCGAGAAGCTGCCCGCCGTCAGCGCCTCCGCCTCGCGCAACGCCGCCGGCAAGATCCACCTCTCGCTCGTGAACCTGCATCCGCACGACGCCGTCACGGTCAGCACGACGCTCGAGGGCGTGAAGCCCGGCACCGTGAGCGGTCGCATCCTCACCGCCGAGGCGATGGACGCGCGCAACACCTTCGAGGCCCCCGAGGCCGTCAAGCCCGTCGCCTTCACCGGCGCCAAGCTCGCCGGCGGCCTGCTGACCGTCACCCTCCCCGCGAAGTCGGTGGTGGTGCTGGAGCTGTGAGCCGACCTGTCTTGTTGTAGGGCGGGGTCTCCGAACCCCGCCTCGGGGCGGCTTGGTTGATCGAGCAAAGGCGGGGTTCGGAGACCCCGCCTACAACCGAACCGTCGGCAGCCTGACGGTAAGACGAACCGCCGGTTGCCGCCGCGCCCCAGTCGGCTAATTTTCACCCATGCCCCTGACCCCTTGTTCCGCTCCCATCCCCTTGGCATGTCATCCTGAGCCGCGCGAAGGATCCATGCGGTGCGACGAGCCTGATTTCGTTTACGGACATTCCCTTGGATCCTTCGCACGGCTCAGGATGACGCTGCGGCTGATGGTTCTGGTTTCGTGTGTTTCGTGTCTTTCGTGGTTTCTCCCACTCGCTCACGCCGCGGAACCCGCCGGCCCCGTGGCCCCGAAGCCCCTTTTCCGCGACCCGGTCTTCGACGGTGCGGCCGATCCAGTTGTGGTGTGGAACACCAAGGCCCAGCGCTGGTGGATGTTCTACACCAACCGCCGCGCCAACCAGCCCGGCCTCTCCGGCGTGGCCTGGGTGCATGGCTGCAAAATCGGCATCGCCGAATCGGCCGACGGCGCGCGTTGGACCTATCTCGGCACCGCCGACATCGAGCTGCCCGCCGACATCGGCGGCGCCGAGCCCACGCACTGGGCGCCGGATGTCATCACCGCGCCCGATGGGAAGCACCACATGTATCTCACCGCCGTGCCCGGCATCTTCGAAAACTGGCAGCACCCGCGCCGCATCGTCCATCTCACGAGCAGCGACCTGCGGAAGTGGAAATACGAGTCCGCCCTCACGCTCGCCTCCGACCGCGTGATCGACGCCGCCGTATATCCCCTCCCCGGCGGCGGCTGGCGCATGTGGTATAACAACGAGCGCGACAAAAAATCCATCTACTACGCCGACAGCACCGACCTCTTTACTTGGACCGAAAAGGGCAAATGCGCCGGCGTCGGCGAGCGTCCGGGCGAGGGCCCCTACGTCTTCCACTGGCGCGGCGCGTATTGGATGCTGGTGGATTTGTGGAAGGGCCTCGGCGTTTATCGTTCCGACGACCTTGAGACCTGGACCGCGCAAACCGGTGACCTGCTCGGCGTGCCCGGCCAGGGCGCCGACGACGGCGTGAACGGCGGCCATCCGGGCGTCGTGGTCGCCGGCGACCGCGCCTACGTGTTCTACTTCACCCACCCCGGCCGCAACGGCACCATCAGCCCCGACGACAAGCAGAACCTCGAGCTCCGCCGCAGCTCCATCCAGGTCGTCGAACTCGTTGAAAAGAACGGCGTCCTCACCTGCGACCGCGATGCGCCGACGCATGTGGTGCTGAGGGCGCCGCGGTAAGGGCCGATCGAGGTGGAGCGGCTTGTCCCCAAGACTCTGGTTCGGCGAGCGAGGATCGAACAACGCGTTGGGGTCAACGTGTTCCACCCTCCGCCCATCTTATCCATCATTGGGCCCGCTATCTCCATGAGAGCGGGTTGGCGCAGCCGCCCGGAATCTACAGGGTGAGTCCGTTCCCTTGCATTGTCGGTAACCCCCAACCGCCCATGAATACCCGCGTTCGCTTCCTGCCTGCCCTGCTGTTGCCACTGTTGCCCGCCTTTGCGCCCGCCTCGATTCCGAGCGACGCCGTGCCCAGCGTGATCGTCAGCACCGCGCGCGAGCCCGTCACCGCCGGGCCGTTTGCGCCGACCTGGGACTCGCTCCGCGGCTACGAGGCACCCGAGTGGTTCCGCGACGCGAAATTCGGCATCTGGGCCCACTGGGGGCCGCAGTGCGAACCCGGCAGGGGTGACTGGTATGCGCGCCACCTGTATTTCGAAAAGGGCCCCGCCTGGGGGCCCAACGTCACGGCCTTCCACCGCGAAACCTACGGCCACCCGTCGCAGGCCGGCTTCAAGGACGTCATCCACCGCTGGAAGGCTGAGCGCTGGAACCCCGACCAGCTCGTCGCGCTCTACAAGCGCGCGGGCGCCCAGTATTTTTTCGCCCTCGCCAACCACCACGACAACCTCGACCTCTGGAACTCGAAATACCAGCCGTGGAACTCCGTGCGTGTCGGCCCGCAGAAGGATCTCATCGCCGGCTGGGCCAAGGCCGCGCGGGCGAACGGCCTGAAGTTCGGCGTGAGCGTCCACGCCGCCCACGCGTGGAGCTGGTATGAGCCCTCGCAGGGCGCCGACAAAGCAGGCCCGCTCGCCGGCGTGCCCTACGACGGCAAGCTCACCGCCGCCGCCGGCAAGGGGACTTGGTGGGAGGGCCTCGACCCGCAGGACCTCTACGAGCAACGCCACGCGCCGGCCGAGGGCTTCGCCGAGCCGCTCAAGATCCACGAGCGCTGGGACTGGGGGAACGGCATCACCCCGCCCGACCAGGCCTATTCCGAGCGGTTCTACAACCGCACGATGGACCTCATCAACCGGTTCAAGCCCGACCTGCTCTACTTCGACGACACCGCGCTGCCGCTCTGGCCCGTCAGTGACGCCGGCCTGAAGATTGCGGCGCACTTCTACAACCAGGGCACCGCGCGCAACGGCGGCAAGCCCGACACGGTGCTGTTCGGCAAGGTCCTCACCGCCGACCAGAAGCGCGCCGTCGTGTGGGACGTCGAGCGCGGCGCACCCAACGACATCCAGGCGCTCCCGTGGCAGACCTGCACCTGCATCGGCAGCTGGCACTACGACCAAAAGCTCGCCGCGCAGAACCGTTACAAGAGCGCCGCCACCGTCCTGCAGATGCTCGCCGACATCGTCAGCAAGAACGGCAATCTCCTGCTCAATATCCCGCTCCGTGGCGACGGCACGCCCGACGACGCCAGCCTCGCCGTGGTCGAGGGCATCGCCGCCTGGATGGACGTGAACCGCGAGGCCATCTTCGGCACGCGCCCGTGGCAGATCTTCGGCGAAGGCCCGGCCAGCGCCGGCGCCGCCCTCAACGCGCAGGGCTTCAACGAGGACAAGGGCAAACCCTACACCGCCGACGACGTGCGCTACACGCAGTCGAAGGACGGCCGCACGCTCTACGTGATCGGCCTCGTCCGTCCCACCGCCCCCGTCTCCGTCAAAGCTCTCGGCTCCGCCGCCAGCCGCCTCGACCGCGCCATCGCCAGCGTGGAACTGCTCGGCTCCGCCGCCCCGGTGAAATGGAGCCGGACCGCCGACGCCCTCGTGCTCGACGCCGGCGCCACGACCGGCCCGGCTGGCCCGGTGGTTTTCAAGATCAGCCTGCGGTGAGGTCCGCCAGGTGGTGCGCGTTGCTCCCCAACGCGCAAAAGGAGACCCGCTCGCGGAAAGCGCCCTGAGGAGCAGGTCGCTCCACCTCCAGTCCCTCGCCGGACAGTAAGACGAGTTACCGTTTGCCGCGGGGAAAGTTTTGGCCGACCCTTCCTCCCATGCCCCACCCCCGCCAGAACGAGGGAGCCGCCCTTGCCTGTCATCCTGAGCGCGTTGTCGGAGATTCGCTTTTCCCCGTAGCAGCGGCGGTCACGCCGCTGTCCAGCCGTGTGACCACGGCTGCTACCCGGATGCCACCATGGGTGCTTCTGCTTTTTTCGTGTCTTTCGTGTGTTTCGTGGTTCCTCCCTTCCGCTGCCGCCGCCGACTACCCGAATCCCCTCATCCGCCAGCGCGCCGACCCGCACCTCCTCCGGCACACCGACGGGCAATATTACTTCATGGGCACCGTGCCGGAATACGACCGCCTCATCCTGCGCCGTGCGCCGACCATCGCCGGCCTCGCGGGCGCCGAGGAGAAGGTCATCTGGCGCAAGCACGCCACGGGCATCATGGGCGCGCACATCTGGGCGCCGGAGATCTACCATCTCGACGGCAAGTGGTTCGTTTATTTTGCCGCCGGCGAGGCCGAGAAGATTTGGAACATCCGCATCTACGTCCTCGAAAACGCCTCGGCCGATCCGTTTCAGGGCGAATGGATCGAGCGCGGCCAGCTCAAGACGGGCTGGGAATCCTTCGCGCTCGACGCCTCGGTCTTCGAGCATCGCGGCAAGCGCTACCTGCTCTGGGCCCAGCAGCAGCCCGGCATCAAGGGCAACACCAACCTCTACCTCGCCCCGCTGGCCACGCCGACGACCCTCGGCGGCCCGGCCGTGCTGCTCTCGAAACCCGAGTTCCCGTGGGAGCAGGTGCGCTACTGGGTCAACGAGGGCCCGATGATGCTCCGCAAAAACGGCCGCCTCTTTCTCACCTACTCCGCCGCCGGCACGGGACCCGAGTATTGCGTGGGCCTGCTCACGGCCGACGAGAACGCCGACCTCCTCGATCCCAAATCGTGGACCAAGTCGCCCGAGCCGGTCTTCGTCACGAGCGAGGAGAACCGCATCTTCGGCCCGGGACACCATTGCTTCACGGTCGCCGAGGACGGCGTCACCGACCTCATCGTCTATCACGGCCGCAGTTACCGCGACATCCAGGGCGACCCGCTGCGCGATCCCAACCGCCACACGCGCGTGCAGGCCGTGCAATGGCGCGCCGACGGCACGCCCGACTTCGGCGTGCCGCGACCGGACGATCCGACCGCGCCCAACCCATGAGCCGGCAACCAGCCACCTCTTCTGTAGGGGCGCGCCTTGTGCTCGCCCGCGACGGGCGTGGTCGAGCCACGCCCCTACAAACCATCCTCGCCGGCTGCATTCTTTGCCTGCTGGCCGGCGCGTCGCTCCCCGCCGCGCACGACTACGCCATCGGCGCCGACCTGTCGTTTCTGAAACAGGTCGAGGCGCGCGGCGTACCGTTCAAGGATGGCGGCGTGGTGAAACCCGGGCTGCAGATCTTCCGCGACCACGGCTACAACTGGATCCGCCTGCGGCTGTTTCATACGCCGTCCACGCAGCCGCGCCCGCTGCCCAACGACCTCGCCTACACCCTCGCGCTCGCGCAGGAGGCGAAGGCCAAGGGCTACAAGTTCCTGCTCAACTACCACTACTCCGACACCTGGGCCGACCCGGCGAAGCAGTTCCTGCCCAAGGCGTGGGAAGCGCTCGATCCCGCCGCGCTCGTCGCCGCCGTGCACGACTACACGCGCGACACCATCGCGGCGTTCCGCGAGGCCGGCGCGATGCCCAACATGGTGCAGATCGGCAACGAGGTCACGCCCGGCATGCTCTGGCCCCACGGCAAGCTGCCGGAAAACTGGGATACCTTCGCCGCGCTGCTCAAGGCCGGCATCGCCGGCGTCGAGGCCGGCCGCGGCGACGCCCCGCGCCCGCAGATCATGCTGCACATCGAGAAGAGCGGCGACCGCGAGCGCACGCGCTGGTTCTTCGACAACCTCAAGCAGCGCGGCGTGGAGTTCGACGTCATCGGCCAGTCCTACTACCCGTGGTGGCACGGCTCGCTGCTCGACCTGCGCGACACGCTCGCCTTCATGGCGGAGACCTACCGCAAGGACATCTACCTCGTCGAAGTGGCCTACAACTGGCGGCCCACCGAATACCTCGACGAGCCCGCGCCCTTCCCCGAGACGCCCGAGGGCCAGCGCGACTTTCTCGACGAGGTGCACCGCGCCGTCCTCGCCACCCCCCACGGTCTCGGCAAGGGCGTGTTCTGGTGGGAGCCCGCCGTCCCGCCGCAGACCCGCATCGCCAGCCGCGGCATGTTCGACGCCGCCGGCAACGCCCTGCCCGTGATCACCGTCTTCGACCGCTGGACGCGCGGGAAAACCGTGAAAGCCAACCCGCCATGAATTTCCGCGTGCATCGCTGCTTGTTCTTCGTAGCCGCGCTTGAGCGCAGCGAAAGCGTAGCCACGTTGTCGCTACGCTCCAACGCAGCTACGACCCGATACCGTTTCCCATGAAACTCCCCGCCCTCCTCATGTCCTCGCTCCTGTTCACCTCCGTCGCCGACGCCGCCTTCACCGACCACCCGGTCATCCCGCTCTGGCCCGAAGGCGTGCCCGCCGCCGTGCGGCCCGACGCGCCGGCTGCCCTCGGCCCGCTCGGACCGGAGAAGCTCGAGGAGGGCGGCCGCATCGCCAATGTCTCCGCGCCCACGCTCACGGTTTACTGGCCCGCCGTGGATCGCCCCAACGGCACCGCCGTCATCATCTGCCCGGGCGGCGCCTACGGCATGCTCTCCCACGACCGTGAGGGCGTGCAATACGCCCAGTGGCTCAGCCACCTCGGCGTCACCAGTTTCATCCTCAAGAGCCGCCTGAAGGAATACGGCCACCCCGCTCCGCTGCAGGACGTGCTCCGCGCTGTGCGGCTCGTGCGCTCGCGCGCCGCCGAGTTCAAGATCGACCCCGCGCGCCTCGGCGTGATGGGCAGCTCCGCCGGCGGCCACCTCGCCGCCAGCGCCGGCACGCTCTTCGACCACGCCGACGGCAAGACCGATCACGCGCTCGATGCGGTCAACGCGCGCCCCGATTTCCTCATCCTCATGTATCCCGTCATCACCATGGCCGACGGCGTCACGCACAACGGCTCGCGCGAAAACCTGCTCGGCAAAGCCCGCACGCCGGAACAGGAGGCCTTCTTCTCTCTGGAGAACCGCGTCACCGCCGCCACCCCGCCCACGCTCCTCATCCACACCCAGGAGGACAAGGCCGTGCCGGTCGAGAACAGCATCCGCTTTTTCCAGGCGCTGACCAAGGCCGGCGCGCCCGCCGAATTCTACGCCTTTGAGCGCGGCTCGCACGGCATGGGCATGAAGGCGGAATTCGGCACCGCCTCCGACTGGCCTGACCGCGCCCGCGAATGGCTCCGCGCCCGCGGCCTGCTGACGCCCACCCCGAAACCCTGAGCTCCCAGTTGTAGGACGGGGTCTCCGAACCCCGCCTGCCCCGCGCCCACCCCATGCGCCTCGTCACCCTCCTCACCTTTACCGTCGCTTTCGGCCTGCCGCTCCCCGCCGCTCCGGTCATGGAGCGCCTCTCCCGCGGCGTCACCGCCGTCCAGCAGCCCGACGGCAAGGTCTTCGTGAGCTGGCGCCTGCTCGCCAACGACGCGCCCGGCACGGCCTTTAACGTTTATCGCACCACGGCCCCCGGACCCGGGCGTCCCGGCGCACCCGGCCAGATGTCGAACAACCAGGAACGCGGGCCGGTCATGGCGAAACTCAACTCCGAGCCCCTCGCCGGCCCCACCTGGTTCATCGACCCCGCCCCCAGCCTCGACCGCGAGACCGCCTGGTTCGTCCGCCCCGTGGTGGACGGCGTCGTAGGTCCGCCCAGCAAGAGCTTTGTCTTCCGGCCTTATCCCGCGCCCCTGCCTTACCTGTCCGTGCCGATCCAGACCCCCGAGGGCTACACGCCCGGCGACGCCTCCGTCGGCGATCTCGACGGCGACGGGGACTACGAAATCATCCTCAAGCAGGAGCAGAATCCGCAGGACAACTCCCGCTCCGGTCTCACCGGCGAGACCCTCCTCCAGGCCTACCGCCTCGACGGCAAACTCCTGTGGACGATCAACCTCGGGAAAAACATTCGTGAAGGCGCGCACTACACGCAGTTCATGGTCGCCGACCTCGACGGCGACGGCCGCGCCGAACTCGCCTGCAAAACCGCCGACGGCACCGTGGACGGCACGGGCAAGGTGATCGGCGACGCCTCCGCCGACCACCGCAACGACCGCGGCCACATCGTGCGCGGCCCCGAGTTTCTCACGGTTTTCGACGGCCGCACCGGCGCCGCGCTCGCCACCGTGGATTACCTCCCCGGCCGCCATCCCGACACCCCGAACCCGACGCCCGACCAGATGAAAACCGTCTGGGGCGACGGCAACGCCAACCGCAGCGAACGCTACCTCGCCGGAGTGGCCTGGCTCGACGGACACCTGCCCAGCCTCGTCATGTGCCGCGGTTACTACACGCGCAGCACCCTCGCCGCGTGGGACTGGCGCGACGGGAAGCTCACCTCGCGCTGGGTTTTCGATTCCGACAAACTCGGGCCACCGGATCGAACCAACCAATGGCGCGGCCAGGGCAACCACAACCTGTCCGTCGCCGACGTGGACGGTGACGCGAAGCAGGAGATCATCTACGGCGCCATGGTCGTGAACGACAACGGCACCGGCCTTTACTCCACCGGCTGGGGCCACGGCGACGCGTTGCACGTCGGCGACTTCGTGCCCGGCCGCCCCGGTCTCGAGATCGGCGACATCCAGGAACGTTTCGACGCCCAGGGCCTGAGCCTGCGTGACGCGCGGACCGGCGAAGCCATCTTCGCGATCCCGTCCGTGAAGGCCGCCACCGAGGGCGGCGACAAGGGCGAGGGTCCGGGCCGCGGCAACACCTTCAACATCGACCCGCGTTTCCCGGGTGCCGAATCCTGGGCCGCCGGCGCGGGGATGGACGGCATCCACGACGCCACCGGCCACCAGGTCGTGGCCCGGCGCCCGCGCGGCATGCCCGTGAATTTTGGCATCTATTGGGACGGCGACCTGCTCAACGAGCTGCTCGACCAGAACCGCATCGTGAAATGGAACTGGGAAAACGAGTCGCTCGACCTCCTGCTCACGGACCCTGAATGCACCTCCGCCAACGGCACCAAGGCCACGCCCGCGCTTTGCGCCGACCTCTGGGGCGACTGGCGCGAGGAAGTCATCTGGGCCACGCGCGACAAAAAGGAGCTCCGCCTCTACACAAGCACGATCCCGACCAAGCACCGCCTCGTGACCCTGATGCACGACCCGCAATACCGCGCCGCCATCGCCTGGCAAAACACCGCCTACAACCAGCCCCCGCATCCGAGCTTCGCCCTCGACGAATCGCTCCCGCTGCCGCCCCCGCCGGTCGTGGAGTTTCCCCACTCCCCACCCGTGCCATGAAAACGATTCCCCTGCTCGTCTGCGCCCTGGCCGCGACTTGGCTCCCGGCCCAGGAACCCGACCCTGTTCCGGAACCCGGTCAGCCCCTCGTGAAAAGGCCGGGCGGATTCCACCTTGATCTGCTGCCGAAAGCGTTTGCTTCGAACCCGCAGATTGAAATGACGGTTTTCAGCGAGCGAACCACCTACGGCCGCACCCTGCCCGAACCCACCCCGGAGCAGCCGGTGTATTACGTGGCACACAGCCAGGGCTACACGCAGATGGGGTCGAGTCCGATCCGGGAAAATCCGCCCGAGCGGGAGAAGATCGATGGGCTGTTGCAACGGGTGCTCGAAAAACGCGGCTATCTGCCCGCCCGCGAAATATCCCACCCGCCGAGCCTGGCGCTCTTTTATTACTGGGGTTCACACACCGGCATCGACCTGCGGGATGTCATGGCGTCGCCCGAGCTGATAGCCCTCCGCCGACGCGACATCCTGGAGCGGGCCCGGCTCGTGGGCGGAATGGCGCGCGTCGAAAAGATGGCCCGCGAAATGGACTCGGGCATTCCCCCGCTACAACGCATGGCGCGCGAGGAGCATCTGGGTTACCAGGTGAACCACGATCTCTACTACGTCGTGGTGTCCGCCTACGATTTCGGCGCCCTCACCCGGGGGGAGCGCAAGCTGGCCTGGCGCACGACGCTGACCGTCAACGACCAGGGAGTCTCCATGAAAGAAACCCTCCCGCCGCTGATCACCAGCGCCATGGACTTCTACGGTCGCGACACCGGCGAAACGCTCGCCCTCGAGCGCCGCATCAGCCGCGGCTCCGTCACGCTCGGGCCGCTCATCATCATCGGCACGGCCCTTCCCGACCCCACGCCTGCGCCCGCCAAATGACCGCCCCCCGCTTCGCTTCCCTGCTGCTCCTTCTGCTGCTGGTCGCCCCGGCCGGCTTGCGCGCCCTCGAAAAACCTGACGTCACCTACCCAATCTTCCAGTTCCCCGCGGACAAGGTGCCGGTCATCGATGGCGACACCACCGACTGGGACCAAGTGCCCGAGAGCTACGTCGTGGACCGCTCGCACATGCACAACACGGCCACGCCCCCGCCGGCCGCGGGGGACAAGACCCTCGCGGTGCGGGTGAAGGTCGGCTGGGTGAAGGGACAGAACCGGCTCTACTTCCTCTACGAAGCCGAGGACGACTTCTGGGACTTTGCCTCGCCCGGTCTGCGCAACGACACCTTCGAGATCATGGTGGATGGCGACGCCTCCGGCGGGCCCTTCGTCGCCCGCGACCAGAAGAGCGTGTGGACGCCCGCGCTCATCGCCCCGGCCGACCTGCGCACCGAGCCGCGCATCGACGCCGAGGCCTCGCGCCGCGCCATCCACGGCGTGCATGCGCAGAACTACCACGTCTTCACGCCCGCCGTGAACAAGGACTGGGCCTTCATCCTCGGCTCGGGCACCTGGATCAAGGACGCGCCCTGGGCAAAGGCCGCGCAGCGTTTCACGGTCAAGCCCGGCGAGAGCGGCAAGGTCACGGTGGAGTTCTACGTCACGCCTTTCGACTACGCCGGCGCCGAGGGCCCCGAGCGCTCCGTGACTTCCCTGCTGACCGAAAACAAGATCATCGGCCTGTCCTGGATCGTGATCGACTACGACGGCCCGACCCCGCGCGGTTTCTGGTGCCTCTCGCCGCAACGTTCCGCCTTCGGCCACGCGTCCCTGCTCTGCGCCTTCCGCCTGATGCCGCTGGAGCCGGCCCAGAAGCCATGACGACTCGAAGTGAAATCTTTGTGGGCCAGCGCGCTTGCGCGCGCCTCTTCCCGATCCGCGCGCGCAAGCGCGCTGCCCACACGGGATCCGGATTTTTCGCCCTGCTGCTTATCCCGGCACTCCTCTCCGCCGCCGACCTCGCTCCCGCCGGCGGCGCGCGGCTCCTGAAGATCGCCGACAACGCCTTTGCCGGCAGCTCAGTCAACGTGCTCGCCAACTCCCAGCACACGCTGGTCACGCATGGCGACACGCAATACGCGGCCTTCTACGCCGCCGACTCCACCCTCGTGCTCGCGCAGCGCCCGCTTGGCCGCGACACTTGGACGACACACCGCACCGCGTTCAAGGGCCGCACGGCCGACGCCCACAACTCCATCGCCCTCGGCGTGGACGGCGACGGCTTTCTCCACATCGCGTGGGATCACCACAACAACGCGCTCAACTACGCGCGCGGCACCGCGCCGGGTTCGCTCGAACTCGGCCCGCGCGAGGCCATGACCGGCGCGCACGAGAACCGCGTCACGTATCCGGCCTTCCTGCCGCTCCCCGGCGGCGACCTGCTGTTCTTCCACCGCGACGGCGGTTCCGGCCGCGGCAACCTCGTGCTCAGCCGCTACGACCGGCGCGCCCGCCTCTGGTCGCGGGTCCACGCCAGCCTCATCGACGGCGAGGGCGCGCGCAGCGCCTACCCGGCCTACACCGTGGACGCACGCGGGACGCTGCACCTCGCCTGGGTCTGGCGCGCCACGCCCGACGTGGCCACCAACCAGGATCTCGCCTACGCCCGCTCGCTCGACGGCGGCGTCACCTGGTCCGCCGCGGATGGCCGCCCGCTCGCCGTGCCCTTCACCGCAGCCAACGCCGACTACGCGCTGCGCGTCGGCCCGAACCGCTCGCTCATGAACCCGCCCAGCCTCGCCGCCGACAGTCTCGGACGCCCGCTGATCGCCAATTACTGGACGCCCGAGGGCAGCGACATCCCGCAGTTCCATGTGGTGCGCCATGACGGCTTCAAGTGGCGGGTCACCCAGGTCACGGCGCGCACCACGCCCTTCACGCTCGCCGGCGGCGGCACCAAGAACCCGCCGATCTCGCGCGCCGTCCTCGCCGTGCGCGCCACCGAGGACGAGGGCCGCGAGGTCGTGCTGGTTTATCGCGACGACGAAAAGGAAGGCCGCATCGTCGCCGCCACCTGCGAGGACCTGCGGAAGACCGGCTGGCGCTTCACCGCGCTCACGGCGGGTTCTGTCGGCGCATGGGAGCCGTCCTTCGATCCCGTCGCCTGGGCCCGCACCGGCGAGCTCCACCTGCTCGTGCAGCCGGTCGTCCAGCGCGACGGCAACGACCGCGAAGCCGCCGCCGTTGCCCCCACGCCGGTTTCGGTTCTCATTTGGCATCCGCCCACCCCCAAGCCATGATTTCCGTCGACTCGCTGTGCCACTGGAGCCGGCCCGCCCCGGGCCGGTCAGCTTGGGACTTGGGGTGGAGCGCGTTGACCCCATCGCGCTTGGCGGCGACAGCACCCAAACCAGCGCACTGGGGTCAGTGCGCTCCACCCTGAGTTACGCGGGGCCACCGGGGCGAGGGCGCCCCGGCTCCAGATCAGTCCCCCGGACTCCAGTCCCCAAACCCCAGCCCCTGAAATGACCCCGCCCACCCGCCGCGAGGCGCTCCGCGCCGGCGCCCTGTTGACCGCCTCGCTGCTGGCCGGCCCGCTGGTCCGCGGCCAGCGCACGCGCGTGATCCGCGAGTTCAACGTGCGCGACTACGGCGCCGTCGGCGACGGCCGCACCCTCGACACCGCGGCCATTCAGCGCGTGATCGATGCCGCTGCGACCGCGGGCGGACGCGCGCGCGTGCTCCTGCCTGGCGGCGGACGCTTCCTCTGCGGCAGTCTGGTGCTCCGCTCCGGGTTGGAGTTCCACCTCGCCGACGACGCCGAGCTGCTGGCCAGCACCGATCCCGCTCACTACCCCAACCGCGCCCTGCTTTCCGCCCAGGACGCCTTCGGCCTGCGGCTCACCGGCACGGGCCGCATCAACGGCCGCTCCCGCGAATTCATGACCCACCACGACGAAAAGGACGAGTGGTGGCGGCCCAAGGAGTTCCGCCCGCGCCTCGCCGTGCTCACCGGCTGCCAGGGACTTGAGGTGCGCAACATCACCTTCTTCGAAGCCCCGAGCTGGACGCTGCACATGGTCGGCTGCTGCAGCACGCTCGTGGACGGCGTGAAGATCCGCAACCAGCTCGACGTGCCCAACTGCGACGGCATCGACCCCGACCACTGCCACGACATGGAAATCCGGAACTGCGACATCCGGTGCGGCGACGACGCCATCGTCATCAAGGCCACGCGCGCCGGCGCAGCCTACGGCGGCTGCGAGAACATCACCGTGAAGGACTGCGTGCTCGAGACGCAGGACTCCGGCCTGAAGATCGGCACCGAGACCGTCGCCGACATCCGCGGCGTGCGTTTCGAACGCTGCGAGATCAAGACCGGCTGCCGCGGTCTCACCATCCAGCTACGCGACGAGGGCAACGTCTCCGACATCGAGTTCAAGGACATCCGCTTCACCGCCCGCTACCACTCCGCCCCGTGGTGGGGCCGCGGCGAGGGCATCTCGTTCACCGCCCTCCCGCGCACGCCCGGGGCGAAGCTCGGCACGATCAGCAACGTCCGCGTGACCGACGTGACCGGCCGCGCCGAGAACACCACGCGCATCAGCGGGTCCTCGAGGAGCCGCATCCGCGACGTGCGCTTCCAGAACGTCGCGCTCACGCTCGATCGCTGGACGAAGTATCCCGGCGGCGTCTGGGACAACCGGCCGACCACGGCGCTGTCCGAGCTTGAAGCGCACGCCACGCCCGCCATCCACGTGCGCCACGCCGACAGCGTCGCCTTCCGCGACTGTGAGGTTCGCTGGGGCGCGAACCGGCCGGAGTATTTCACCCACGCGCTGGAAACCGTCGATGCCACCGGCGTGGATGCCGGCACCCTGCGCGGCGAGTCCGCCTTTCCCGGTCGTCTGCCGG
>JAUPWC010000561.1 GCA_030916665.1 Verrucomicrobiota bacterium | reverse complement strand
CGCCGTGCAGGCCTACATCCTCGCACTCGTGCGCAGCTCGCGCGACCTCGCCGCGCAGGCCGAGGGCGGTGCCGCCGGTGGCGCCAAGCGCCTGCTCAACTTCGGCGCCTCGCCCCGCGCCTCGCTCGCCCTCTTCCAGGCCGGCCGCGCCCTCGCCTGGCTCCGCGGCGCCGACTACCTCTCGCCCGCCCTCGTGCAGGAAATTTTCCACGACGCCCTGCGCCACCGCGTCGGCCTCACCTACGAAGCCGAGGCCGAGGGCCTCTCCACCGACAAGGTCCTCGATCAGGTCCTGATCCGCACGCCGGTGCCGGCCAAGGTTTAAATCGTTCTCTTTCTCTTAATCGTAATCGTTCTCTCCGAGAGAATGAGAACGAGAATGATTAAGAGAACGATTGGAAATGCCCTCCACAGTCCAAGAACACACCTCCCTCGTCACCTCCCAGCTCGCGCTGCTCAAGCAGCTCGAGTGGCGGGTGCGCCATGCGGTGGAGAACGTGCTCAGCGGCGAATACCGCTCCGCCTTCCGCGGCCGCGGCATGGAGTTCGATCAGGTCGTCAAATACACCTTCGGCGACGACATCCGCGACATCGACTGGAACGTCACCGCCCGCCTCGGCGAGCCCTACCGCAAGAAATTCATCGAGGAGCGGGAGGTCTCCCTGCTGCTGCTGTTCGAGGACAGCGTGAGCCTGCAGTTCGGTTCCGGCGCGCAGTCGAAGCGCGAGGCCCTGCTCGAACTCGCCGGGCTCGTGATGATGCTCGGCGCCGTCAACCGCGACCGCGTCGGCTTCCTCCACGCCTCGCCCGCCGGCTACACGCTCAAGGAACCCGTCCGTGGCCGCGGCCAGATTCTCCACGCCGCCGCCCAGCTCCTCGGCCAACCGATTCCTTCGCTCTCCACGGCCTCGCCCCAGACCCCGGACCCCAAATCCCAGACTCCATCCTTCATCCCTTGGCGCCTGCTCGCCAAAGCCGCCCCGCGCCACAGCATCCTGATCTGGCTCGGCGATTTTCCGCCGCGCATCGAGCCCGAGGGCTGGAGCGTTCTCTCGCGGCGCTACCAGACCATGGGCTTCCGCGTTGAGGACCCCTGGGACCGCGAACTGCCCGCCGGCCGCGTGCTCACGACCTACGATCCCGTCGCCGGCCGCCTGGTGAATCTCAACGGCAACTCCAGCGCCCAACGCGCCGCCCACGCCGAATGGGTGGCGCAGCGCGACGCCTCCTTCCGCGCGCTCTTCCCCGACCCGCTCGCGCGCCTCACGGTTCGCCCCGACCAGGAACGCCTCGAAGCCCTCGTCCGCTTCTTCCACGCCCGCATGTTCGCCGGTCACCGGCGCTGACCGGCGAAAAGTAACAAGTCACAAGGATCAAGTAACAAGAATCATGCTCACCGCTGCTTCCAGCTTCTGGCACTTGGCACTTGTTACTTGCTACTTCGTCTCCTGATGTCCCTCACCAACTACACCCTTCACTCCCCCTGGTGGCTGCTCGCGCTGCTGGCGCTGCCGGTGCTGGCTTGGGTGCGCGGGCGGCGCGGAGCGCCGGTGCTGGTGGTGCCGTTCGCGGCGGCGTGGCACCGGACGTCGATGATCCCCACCTCCCGCTGGCCGGCCTATCTCGCCACCGCCGGCCTCGTGCTGCTCATCATCGCCCTCGCCCGCCCGCAGATCGTCGAGGACAAGCGCGAGGTGAAGCAGCAGGGCTACGACCTCATGCTCGCGATCGACCTCTCCGGCTCGATGCTCGCGGAGGACTACGAACGCGACGGCGAGCGCATCAACCGCCTGCAGGCCGTCAAACCCATCATCCAGGCCTTCATCACGCAGCGCACGAGCGACCGCATCGGCATGGTCGTCTTCGCCGGCCGCGCCTACACGCTCGCCCCGCTCACCTTCGACCACGCCTGGCTCGGGCGCCAGGTGGAACTGCTCAAGCTGGGCCGCATCGAGGACGGCACCGCCATCGGCGACGGTCTCGGCGTCGCCCTCACCCGCCTCGAGCAGGCCAAGCGCGAGAGTGGCGGCCAGCGCAAGGGCGCCTTCGTCGTGCTCATGACCGACGGCGCCAACACCCGCGGCGTGCTCAGCCCCGAACAGGCCACCGACATCGCCAAGGCCCGCGGCATCCCCGTTTACACCATCGGCTCCGGCAAGGACGGCCTCGTGCCGATCCCGGTCTTCGACGACAACGGCAACAAGATCGGTTATCGCCGCTACGTCTCGGATCTTAACGAGGGCCAGCTGCGCGACATCGCCGACGCCACCGGCGGCAAATTCTTCCGCGCTTTCGACCTCGACACGACCGAGAAGGCCTTCGCCGCCATCGACGCGGCGCAAAAGATCGAGTTCCAGGCCAAGTCCTACCTGCTCACAACCGAGCTCTTCCACTGGGCCGCCATCCCCGGCGCCGCCCTGCTCTTCCTCGGCGCGCTCACCGCCCTGCCGCCGCAGCTGCCTCTGCGCCGCAAGACGTCAGCGACCACCTGATTCATGCACGCTCTCGCACCACACCCCGTCGCTTCGCGCCACCCCTCTCCAGAGGGGATCTTCCGCTGTGTGGGCTTGGGTCCCCTCTTGAGAGGGGTGCCCGCAAGGGCGGGGTGTGGTGTAGCGGCGGTCTACGACCGTCGGACCGGCGCCCGCAGATCGCCGTCACAGGAGAATGCCCAGCCATGAGCTTCCACTCCCCGCATCTCCTCTGGCTGCTCGTGCCGCTCGTGCTCCTTTTTTCGTGGGAGCTGGCGCGACATGCCACGCGCGCGGTGGCGAACTGGCCGAAAATTGCCCGCGCCTGGGCGGGAGCCTTCGAGGTGTCGCTCGGGGCGAAACACACGACCGCCGAGAACCGTCCGCGCATCTGGCTCTGGTTCGGCCTCGCGCTCTGCCTCATCGCCCTCGCCCGGCCGCAATGGGGCGTCGTCGAGGAACAGGTGTTCGACCAGTCGCGCGAGGTCATCATCGCGGTGGATCTCTCGCGCTCGATGCTCGCGCAGGATGTGAAGCCCTCGCGCCTCGACCGCAGCAAGCTGCTCATCCAGTCCCTCCTCGACGGCCTCAAGGGCGAGCGCGTGGGCCTCGTGCTGTTCGCCGGCACGTCGTTCCTGCAAAGCCCGCTGAGCTCCGACTACGAAGTGTTGCGCGAATTCCTGCCGGCCCTCGACCCCGACTACCTCCCCGAAGGCGGCTCCAACTACAAGGCCATGATCGAAACCTCGATCCAGGCCTTCGGCACCTCGACCGCCGACCGCTACCTGATCGTGCTCAGCGACGGCGAGAGCACCGTGGACGACTGGAAGGGCGTCACCGACTCGCTCAAGACCAAGGGCGTGCGCGTGATCGGGCTCGGCGTCGGCACCGGCGACGGCTCGTTCATCCCCGACGGGGCCGGCGGCTTGGTGAAGGACGAGCGCGGCGCCGTGGTCAAATCACGCCTCAACAGCTCCACCTTGCAGGAACTCGCGCAGGTCACCGGCGGCGCCTACGCCGACGCGAGCGCCTGGGTGGACCTGCCCGGCCTGCTGGCCACCACCGTCGAAGCGGGCCGGAAGGGCGACTTCTCCGAGAAGAACACCGCCCGCCTCATCGAGCGCTTCCAGTGGTTCCTCGCCCCCGGCCTGCTCTTGCTGCTCATCAGCTTCTGGGCCGAGTTCCCCGTCCGCCCGCGGGAAAGGGCTTTGCCTCTCGGCAAAGCCGGAGGCCGGAAGCTGGGGACGGGGGGCCGGATAATCCAGCAGTCCGCCGCCGTTCTGCTGTTGTTCCTCCTCGCCTCCGGTCTCCCGACTCCCGCCTCCGGCGCCGAGGGTGCCCAGCCGGGCGACACCCTCGCCAAGCCGCTCAGCACGCTCGTCGGCCGGCTCGCCGAGAAAACAGCCCTCGACGCCAAGGACTGCGCGGAGCTGGCGCAGGCCACGCTCTCCTACGCCGAACGCCTCAAATCCGCCCAGCAGCAGCCGCAGGAACCCGTCGTGCGCGACGCCCTGCAGGCCGTGGACCTCGGCGAGAAACTCGACGCCAAGGCCGCCGACTGGCCGAAGCTGCGCCAGCAGCTCGAAGACCTGCTCAAGCGCGACGACCAGCAGCAAAAACCGGACGAACAGAAGCAGGACCAAAAGAACGAGGACCAGCAAAAGCAGGATCAACAACAGCAGCAGCAACAGAACCAGG
Source organism: Verrucomicrobiota bacterium (assembly GCA_030916665.1). Lineage (GTDB taxonomy): Bacteria > Verrucomicrobiota > Verrucomicrobiia > Opitutales > Opitutaceae > Lacunisphaera. The sequence goes on along the minus strand of JAUPWC010000561.1, from coordinate 15,458 downwards.
ACAAGAACGAGCAACAGCAACCGCAGGATCAGCAAAAGGACGACCAGCAGAAGCAGGAGGAACAGCAACAAAACCAACAGCAGAAGAACCAAGATGCCTTCGGCGACATGAAGGACCAGCAGGAGCATAAGGCGGACGACCAGCAACCACCGCAACAACCGCCTCCGCCGCAGCCCGGCACGCAGAAGGTCGGCGGCCAGAAGGAAGAGAAATCGCCCGAACAGGCCGACCCCGAACTTGCCATGCCGCTCCAGAAGCTCGAACAGGTCCGCAACCAGGATTCCCCCGCCAAACTCCAGCAACTCATGCAAGGCCAGCAGCAAAAGCCCAAGGGCACGGGCAAGAATTGGTGATACCCATGCGTCAGTCCCAAATCTTTCTCTTTTTCGTTCTCTTTCTCGTTCTCTCGGGAAGGTTCCTCGCCCAGTCCGTGCGGTGGGACCCGCCCGGCGGGCAGCTCGGCTTCAACCAGGTCAGCCAGCTCTCGCTCGTGTTCGAGGATTGCGAGCCCGACGGCGATCCCAGGCTGCCGCCGGTCGATGGCCTGCAGTTTGGCCAGCCCTCCCAGAGCAGCCAGACCAGCATCGTGAACTTCAAGATGTCGCGGACCTTCTCCTTCGTCTTCCCGGTTCGGCCCAACAAGCGCGCCCCGGTCATCATCCCCCCCTTCGACATCAAGACCGACAAAGGCACGCTCAAAGTGCCCGGCGTGCGCTACACCGTGGGTGACGCCCCGGTCGGCAACTCCGGCCTCACGATCAACGACATCGCCTCGGCCACGCTGGAAGTTCCCAAGAAGTCGGTCTGGGCCGGCGAGGTGTTCCCGGTCACATTCACCATGAGCGTGGTCCATCGCTATCTTTCGTCGGTGGATCCCCGCATCGATTGGCCGTCGCAGCCCTTGATTGCCGAAGACTGGAGCAAGCCCGATCCCGTCCAGACGACGGTGCAGGGCGAAAGACGCTGGTTGGCCACCAGCACAACCCGCGCTTACGCCAAGGAGCCGGGCATCTTCTCGACCAAGCCGGCCAGTCTCATGGTCGGCATCGTGGTCGGCACGTCCGGCTTTGGGTTGTTCGCCAATCCCAACGTCGAAGCCCGCCAGTTGGAGTCGAATCCGCTCGAGCTCACGGTCAAACCGCTGCCGCCCGCGCCGCCGGAATTCACCGGCGCCGTCGGCACCTTCGCCTTCACTTCCAAGGTCGTGCCGCTCACCGCCGCCGTCGGCGAGCCGGTCACCTGGACGCTCGAACTCACCGGCACGGGCAACTGGCCCGACCTCGCCGGCCTGCCGCAACGCGAGGTCTCCAACGACTTCCAGGTCGTGCAACCCAAGTCCAAGCGCACGATGAAGGAAGGAACCCTCTTCGACGGCACGCTCACGGAGGACGTCGTCCTCGTGCCCACCAAGGCCGGCACCTACCGCCTGCCGCCCGTGCGCTTCAGCTACTTCGATCCGGCCAGCGGCACCTACAAGACCGTGGCGAGCGAGCCGGTCACCGTGACCATCACCGCCGCTTCCGCTCCCATCTTGCCGCCGGCTTCCTCCGGCGCACCGGTGCAGTTCTCGCTCAACCCCACGACGACCGCCCCCACGCCGTCGCTGCCCGCCGCCGTCACCCCAGTCCCGCCCGAGAATCTGCCCCGCGAACAGCTCGAAAAGTCCGCCACCGGTTTCGCCCCCATCGCCCTCCGGCGCTTGGTTCTCACCTGCGTTCTGTCCGTCGTCCTCGTCCCTCTGCTCCTCTGGCTGACCCTCGCTGCGCTCCGCTCCCGCGAACGCGACCCGCAACGCACCCGTCGCGAAGCCCTCGCCGCCCTGCGCAAGACCCTCGCCGAGCTCCGGGGCTCCGGCGCCCAGCACCCCGCGTTCAGCGTTCCGCTCCGGCGGTGGCAACAGCACACCGCCACGCTCTGGCAGATCCCCCACGCCGCCCCCGGCGCCCCGCTCGTCCACGCCAGCATCCAGCGCCACTCGCTCAACGCCACGGCATGGACAAAACTCTGGGAAGAAGCCGACCGCGCCCTCCACGGCCGTGACGCCGCGCTCCCGCAAGACTGGCTCCTCCGCGCCGAGGGCGCGCTCCAAGCCGTGAAAATCCCCGGCTGGAACCCCTTCTCCCTCTTCGCCGGCAGGAATCTCCTCCCCTTCTTGTCAGGCCTGTTGGTCGTATTCGTCCTAGCGGCCCCATCCGAGATTCGTGCCGACACGGCCACCGACGCCTACCGGCGCGGCGATTTCCCGGCCGCCACCGCCGCCTGGCAGCAGTCGGTGAAAGCCACGCCCACCGACTGGGCCGCCCGCCACAACCTCGGCCTCGCCCTCGCCCAACAGGACCGCTGGGCCGAGGCCGCCGCGCACTGGACCAGCGCCTTCCTCCACAACGCCCGCGCCGACACCACCCGCTACGATCTGACACTTGGCATTCAGCGCTCCGGCCTCGCCAACCCGCAGCTCGTCGAGCTCTCCCGCGGCGAGGGCCGTTACAAGGTCGCCCGCCTCGCCACGCCCGGCGAATGGCAACTCGCCCTGGTCGGCGCCGCCCTGCTTCTCGCCGCCGCGCTCGTGCTGCTACTTCTGCAGGGCTACCGCCGCATTGGCGGCTGGGGCAAACCCACGGCCCTGACCGCCACCCTCGTCGCCATCGTGCTCGCCGGCGCCGCCACCTTCAGTCTGCACGCCTACGGCCAGCTCGCGCAGCCCGGCGCCGTCTTCGTCTGGCGCGCCACCACGCTCCGCAGCATCCCCACCGAGGCCGACACCGCGCAGAAAACCTCCCCGCTCTCCGCCGGCTCCATCGCCGTCGTCGAAAAAACTTTCTTCGGCTGGACCAAGCTGAACTTCCCCGGCGGCCAGTCCGGCTGGGTGCGCAGCGAGGAGCTGATCGGGCTGTATCGCTGAGCAATCGTTCTCTTTCTCTTAATCCTAATCGTTCTCCCTGCCCACGGCATCCTAGAGAACGAGAAAGATTACGATTAGGAGAACGATTGAGGGCCGAGAACCTTCCGCACCATCCGCCGCAGCGATTCGTCCGGATTCAACCGGGCGACTTCGTCCAACCGCACCCACGCCAGATCCTTCGACTCGCTGCTGATCTGGAACGGCTCCGACGGATCGGCTTCAATCAGGAAGCGCACATCGAAGTGCCAGTGCTCCGGCTCGGCACCGCGCGCGGGAATGCGGTGACGGTCCACGTCGAAGACCTCCGGCGACACCAACCGCAGCCGCGTGAGCCCCGACTCCTCCTGCGCCTCGCGCATCGCGGCCGCGGCCAGATCCGCTTTGCCGTCCACATGTCCGCCAAGCTGGAGCCAGCGGTCCAGTTTGCGGTGATGCGTGAGCAGCGTGCGCTCGTGCGCGGCGTCCACAATCCACGCCGACGCGGTCAGATGTCCGTCGAGGCAGGTGCGCCACACGCAATCGGCATGTGCCGCTATGAACGGAAAATATTCCGCCAGCATAGCAGCTTCGTGCCCGGCCTCGGCGCGGCCTTCATGGCGGCGCAGCAGGGCGATGGTATCCGTGATCGTCATGTGGATCAGCGCGCTGGCGCGCGCAGGATGGCAGGGCGCGCGCCAGCGCGCTGACCCACAGGTGGATTCGAGACGTTCATTTCGTGTCGAACCACTTCGCCTCCGCCTTGGCCCCGCGGGCGAGCTCGATCTGCGCGAAAATGTCCGGGATGGTATTGGCCACGCGGAACAGGTCCATGTTCGAAGGCTTGAAGAATTTCTCCGCCAGCATCCGCTCGAAGAGCCGGATCAGGTCGTCGTAGAAACCGTCCTGATTGTAGAAGACGCAGGGTTTCTTCACGATGTCGAGCTGCCGCAGCGTCAGTATCTCCATGATCTCCTCCAGCGTGCCCCAGCCGCCGGGCAGCGTCACGAAGGCGTCGGCCCGCGCTTCCATCAGGAGCTTGCGCTCGCGCATGGTGATGACCGTGACCAGTTCGTCCGCCTCGTCGAAGGCCAGTTCGCGCGCCTTCATGAATTCGGGGATGACGCCGACCACGCGCCCGCCCGCGGACTTGGTGCCGCGCGCCACCGCGCCCATCAGCCCGGTCTTCCCGCCGCCATAGACGAGCCCCCAGCCGCGTGTCACGAGCTCGCGCCCCAATTCCTCGGCCGCCGCCGCGTATTTCGGGTCAATCCGGTCGCTGGAGGAGCAATAGACACAAAGCAGCTTCTGCATGACCGGAGTTTGAAACCACTAATCCACACTAAAACAGCACTAATTTGCGGACCGGGATTGTCTGCCCGGAATGAGTGACCCATTAGTGTGGATTAGTGGTTAACTCCTCCTACATCGGCCGGCTGGCACCCGCGCCTACAGGACTCTTGCACCTCGGACACGCCCGGACCTTTTGGGTCGCCCAACAGCGAGCCCGAGCCGCGGGAGGCACGCTCTTCCTGCGCAACGACGACCTCGACCGGGCACGTTGCCGGCCGGAATTCGTCGCCGCGATGGTGGAAGACCTGCACTGGTTCGGCTTTGACTGGCCGGAGCCCATGATCACCCAGAGCGAACGCATCCCGCTTTACCGCGTCGCGCTCGCCCGGCTGCACGCCGGCGGTTTCATCTATCCCTGCCACCGCTCGCGCAAGGACGTGCTCGCCGCCGCCAGCGCCCCGCACGACGGCGACGAACACGACGAACCGCTCTACCCGCCGGAGTTTCGTCCGCCGGCCAACGCACCGCTGCCACCGCTCACGGAGCCGATCTCCGTCAACTGGCGCTTCCGCGTGCCCGACGGCGAAACGCTCGCCTTTCACGATGGGCAGTTGGGTGATCAGCGCACGACCGCCGGCCGCGACTTCGGCGACTTCCTCGTCTGGCGCAAGGACGACGTGCCCAGCTACCAGCTCGCCAGCGTGGTGGACGATGCCGAGCTGGGCATCACGGAGGTGGTACGCGGCGCCGACCTGGTGAAATCCACCTTCCGCCAGCTGCTGCTTTTCCGCGCCCTCGCTTTCACGGCACCGGCGTTTTGGCACTGCCCCCTCGTCACCGACGATCGCGGCGTGCGCCTCGCCAAGCGTCACGACGCGCTCGCGCTCCACACCCTGCGCAGACAAGGGCGCCACCCGGGGGATCTCCGTGCTGCGTGGTGAACGGGTGATTCGGGTTTCCAGCCAAATGTCCGACCGCTCGTGCTCCCGATTCCTTTCAGGAACCGCTTGCGCCCCGCCTGTTCAAAGTCAGATTCCACGTGGTGTTCCCCTGCCATGAAAGCGCAACCCGGGTTGGAATCGCCGGGCGCGGACTGCTCTGCGAATCCGATATGCGGATAACGATCGGGCTTTGAATTCACCCATTACCCCATGACCGTCTGACCATGTCTTCCTCCCCAAGCTCCCCACCCACCGGCTCGCGCCTCATCTTGAGCGAAAACAAAAGGCTGCGATTGGGCAGCATGATGGCGTTCTACTTCGCCCAAGGCCTGCCAATCGGGCTGTATCTGACCGCCGTCTCAGCCTGGGTGTCGAAGAACGGCGCCTCGCCTTCCGATGTCGCCTTCCTGGTTACCACCACCTACCTGCCGTGGAGCTTCAAGTTTTTCGGTGCCGCCTTGATGGACCGCTACACCTATCGTGCGATGGGACGCCGCCGGATCTGGCTGATCGCCTCGCAATTCCTGATGTTCATCGGCCTGCTGGTGGCCGCGCTGGCCAGCCCGGGCCCGGGGGACATCTCCCTGCTGGCCTATGTGGGCTTTGCGATCTTTGTCGGCAGCGCGATGCAAGATGTCGCCGTCGACGGGCTGGCCGTGGATTTGCTCCCTGAGGACGAACAAGGCACCGCCAGCGCCTTTATGTTCGCCGGGCAGACCTTTGGCATCGCGATTGGCGCGGCCTTGGGCGGCACGCTGCTGGCGAAATATGGCTCCACGGTCACGTTCCTGGGCTTTGTTCCCCTCGTCGGCATCACCTGCCTGCTGGCGATAATCCTGCGCGAGCGGACGGGTGAGAAAATCCTGCCGTGGACCGCGGGCCAAGCGTCACCCGCCACGAGCCTGGTTGGTTCGATCAACTGGCTGGCGATCCTCAAGCTCACTTTGGTTTCCTTGATTAGGCGCGACAGCCTGCTCTACCTCGCCGCCACGAGCGTGGTTCGCATGACGGGCGGCATATTTGTGGCTTTTTGGCCGGCCTATGCGACCACCAAGGCCAGTTGGTCGACCCAGGACTACTCGACGATGGTCGCGGTTGTCGGTCTGTTCGTCTCTGTGGGCGGGATGGGGCTCGGGTCTTTCCTTAATGCCAGGCTCGGACCCCGCCGATCGTGCATTTTCTCCGCCGGATTCTACATCGTCATCGGGGGACTCTTCCTCGCCTTCCCTCAGATGGGCCTGCTGTGGGGCGGGCTGATCGCTCTCTATGCCTTAACGGACTCGACCAGCCTGCTCTTTACAATTTCCGGCAATCCACTCCGGATGCGGCTGTGCGACAAGCGGGTGGCGGCCACTCAATTCACCATTTATAATTCTCTCGGCAATCTGCCGGTTCCGGCTGGTGCCTACCTTCTGGCCTGGACCTCGGCCCAGGGCGGGCAGGCCATCACCATGGGCACGGTGATCGGCTTGGCGATAGCCGGCATGATCTTGATGTCGCTGCTCCGGATCGGCAACGTGATCGATACCAACCCGGAAATGGGCCGGACTCCACGGCAGGACTGAAGCATCCGGGCCGGTGCCTCCGCCCCTGGCCGTCGGCTTCAGCCGAGATACCGCTCCCGCAAGTGGGCGATGTGCCACTTGGGATCCGCCGGCCGGCCTGTCGCCTGCTGCATGATCCTTGTCGGGGTCAGCGCGGCACCATGCGCGTGCACATTTTCGCGCAGCCACTTCAACAAGGGCGCGTAATCGCTCCGCTCGAGTCCGGCAGCGACATTCCTCTGCCGCCGCGCAGCCGCGAACAACTGCGCGGCATTGATGTTTCCCAGCGTGTAGGTCGCAAAATACCCCAGCCCGCCCATGCTCCAGTGAATATCCTGCAGGCAGCCATGGCGGTCATCCGGCGGCGTCCGCCCGAAAAGCTCGCGATATTCCTCATTCCACACTCTCGGCACATCCTTCACGTCCAGTGCACCCCGCACAAGGCGGCGCTCCAGACCAAAGCGCAGCAGGATGTGAAGATCATACGTTGCCTCGTCGGCCTCCACCCGGATAAAGCTGAATTCCGAGCCCAAGATCGCCTGCATGAATGCATCCAGCTTCACCTTCTTCAGATGCGGAAACAACTCCTGTGCTCGCGGCAGCCACTTCGTCCAAAACAGACGACTGCGGCCCACATGATTCTCCCACAGCCTGCTCTGTGACTCATGGATCCCCAGTGATGCCGCTGAGCCGCCCGGCAGGCCGTAATCGCAGCCGGGCAACCCCTGCTCATACAATCCGTGTCCCGCTTCGTGCATCACGCCAAAGAGCGACGAAAGGAATTTCGTCTCGTCATACCGTGTCGTCAGCCGCACATCGCCGGGACCGAGCGTGGCGCAAAAGGGATGGGCCGTGGTGTCAATGCGGCCCGCCCCGAAATCATAGCCCAGACTCTCCGCAATCTCGCGGTTCAGGATCTGCTGCTGTTTGCAGGGATATCTTCCCTTGAGCACTCCAGGCTTCAGTTCCTTCGACCGGGCCACCGCCGCCCGGGCGATTGCGGCCAGTTGCGGTCTCATTTTCGCAAATAGCGCGGCGACCTCGCGCGTCTTCGCGTCGCGCTCATACAAATCCAGCAGCGCGTCATACGGCTCGTCGTCGTAGCCAAGCAATTCCGCCTTCCTCCGCGCGAGGCCGAGGATCATTTCCAGCTTCGGCGCAAACCTCGAGAAATCGGACTGCCGCCGCGCCTCCGCCCACACCGCCTTCGCCCGGGTCGTGACTCGTTTTTCCTCCTCCACAAAACGCTGGGGCAACTTCGTCGCCCGGTCGATGAGGCGGCGCAATCCCTGCACGTTCGCCTTCTGCCTCTCGTTCTCCGGCTCCTCCGCCTCCGCCCGCTCCAGCAGCTTCCTCGTCCTGCTTGCGGTCAACAGTCCATGCGCCTTTCCGGAGAGATACGACAGCTGTTGGGCGCGATGCCCCAGAGCTTTCTCCGGCATATACGTCTCCTGATCCCAGCCCAGGACAGACTCCGTGGAAGTGATCAACGCGACTTCAGATGCAATACCGCGGAGGGATTGGTAGGCGCTCATGGCGGCAATCCGTGCCGAGTCGGGCTCACGTCGCAAGCAGGATTGCCTTCTCCGGTCCCTTTCCCTCCAGCCCGGCACGTCCCCAGGTATGGTTCTGATCAGTTACACCGTTCACATGAACGACATTGCCCTCCGCCGTTAGCCGGCAAAAGCGGAGCGGGGATCCGACCGGACTTTCACTTCCCATGCAACGCTCACCACGTCCTGATGGATTCTTCACCTCGTGCAGGGTAACCACCGGGCTGGATAACACGCCCGGGCTATCGGAATCCGCCACCCGACCAAAGCCCCTCGTCACCTTGGATCAGCGTAATGGCCCGTTGCGCCATACCGCCGGCAGAATCGCATCCGTGCCGTGGATGTAGTTGCGGTAGTAGAGCCAAAAGATCAGCCCGCCGAGGCCGAACAGGAAGGCGATCTCGCCAAGGCTGCCCGCCGTGGAGCGACTCGTGCGCCGCAGCGACTGCACCGTCCAGATGATGCCCGGCGCGACGGCGAAGGCGACGAGCGAGGCCCCGAACAGCACCATGCCCATGATGAAGAGCGTGCGCAGGAAATCGTCGCCGATGAGCTTCGCCTTGTAGGCGATGACCTCGTTGCAGAGGTTGAGCAGCAGCAGGCAGCACGGGAGCACGTAGTGGCGTTCGAGGGCGGCGGAGACTTTCATCGGAATCGGGTAGTGACACACCCCGCGGGCACAGGCAAACTCCTCCTCGAAAAGGAGGCCAGCATGCCTTATCTGAAAATCCAAACCAACCTGCCCCTGTCCAAGAAGGCCGAGCGCACCGTGCTCCGCACCGCCTCGACCCTCGTCGCCGAGGAACTCGACAAGCCCGAGGACTACGTGATGGTGGCCATCCAGGCCAACACGCCCATGCGGTTCGCCGGCAGTGACGAAGCGGTGGCGTTTCTCGAGCTCAAGGCCATCGGCCTGCCCGCCCGCAAAACGAAACGGCTCAGCGAGGCGCTCTGCGCCCTCATCGAGACGCATCTCGGAATCTCCCCCAGCCGCGTCTATGTGAAGTTCATCACCGTGCCCCGCGGCATGTGGGGCTGGAAGGGCGACACTTTCTGATTTTTGATTTTGGTTTCTCGATTTTGGACTGACGGATGCCGGCATCCGGTCGCTTGCCTAAATCGAAAATCGGGATTCTAAAATCGAAAATCTCATGGCCACCTACCTCTACGAGACCATCCCGCAACGCACCGGCGAGGCACCGCAGCGCTTCGAGGTTGTTCAGAGCATGAAGGACGCGGCGCTGACCAAACACCCCGACACGGGCGAACCCGTGCGGCGCGTCATCAGCGGCGGCTTTGGCTACATGGAAAAGGCCGGTCCCAAAGGCGCGCCCGCGCTCACCGCCGCCGCGCCCTGCATGCCCGGCTGCGCCTGCCACAGCGGCCCCCGCGTGCCCGCGCCCTGATTCGCCCCGCCCATGATCAACTACCACACCCCCAACCTCACGCAGCATCCGCCGCGCAGCCCGCGTGTGCGCCTGGGCGGCTTCGCCCACCTGCCTCGCCTCATCGACAAGGCGCGCGCCACCATCGCCGGCACCCAGGGCGACTACACCTACGACTGCGCCATGGACACCCACTTCTGGGCCTTCACCGGGCTCAAGGCCGAAGCCTTTCTCGCCGAGGTGAGGACCGGCAAATGCGACTACGACCTGGTCAACTACGTGCTGGCCAATCTCCAGCCCAAGCGCACGCCCAGCGAGATCGCCGCATGGTCCGCGTGGTTCGAACAACGGCCGCCCACCGCCACCGCCGGCCGCGAATTCTTCAACCAGACCCACGCCGCCATCGGCCCGCGCCGGGAGGACATCGCCACCTGGTTCGACCTCCTCGATCTCGATGACTTCGTGAGCTTCGGCGGGAAGTCGTGACAGGATATTCGATTTTCGATTCTGGATTTTCGATTAGGCCGACCGGTTTCAGCAGCCGTTGACCGGGACTTCATTCCGCTGTCGTTCGGCACGCGGACGGGAATCCGATTCGATCCGTGGGCACGGTATCGAACCAGCCAATTGAAAATCGAGAATCCAAAATCGAAAATTCCTACAGCTCTGTGTATTTCTTGGCGCTGCCTCGCGCCTTCTCGACCGGATACTTGGCGGCGTTCTTGGCCAGCTTGGCCTCGATGGCCTTCGCCAGGTCGATGCCGCTGATGTTGGCGAACTCCAGGGCGTAGATCACCACGTCGGCGATCTCATCCTCGATGTGCTCGCGTTTCTTCGGGTCGGACAACGGCGCGGCGGAGTCCTTCGCCTCGACCCACAGAAAATGCTCCATGAGTTCGCCCGCCTCGGCGGCCAGTGCCATGCTCAGGTTCTTGGGCGAGTGGAACTGCTCCCAGTCCCGCTCCCGGGCGAAGGCCAGCACCCGCTCCCGGATCTCCCCCACCGTAGTCGTTGCGTCGTTCATCGGCTTCATCCCGCGACCCTGCCGCCGAAACTGTTCCGGTGCAAGATTCACCGCAATGACACGGTTGGCATGCTTCCGGCACTAGATGTCTCTTGAGGAACCGATGTTCCTGTGCACAGTCCCCATTACTCAACCCATGGCAACCGCCACTCCAGTCAAAGCCACCGCCGGCACTTCGCTCACGAAGGCCGCCATGTGCTTTGGCCTGCGCCGACAAGCGCAGCAGCAGTGTGCCCACGTGTCCATTTGGGTCTATAAACACACCGCTGCGGGCTGCCTGGCCTGACGCGATACCCAACCAAGGTAATCGCCCTCATCCAGGAGACCCGCCGGTGAAAACCGACGAGCCCGGCCACGCGCGCCCACCCCCTTCCCTCCCAGTCAATTTTTCCGTCCCATGCATACGATCATCCATCGCAACCAGCACCTGAGTTTTCCCGGCACCAAGCCTGTGGCCGAGTTCCGCTCGCCGCACTATGAGTGCCTGGATCTGCCGCAGTCCCTCAAGCTCGCCGTCTATGTCCCCGGCGTGGACACCAGCGGCGTCGAGGTGACCACGCAGGGCGCCGACCTGATCATCACGGCCCGCAAGGCGCAGCATGTCCGCGCCAACTGGCAGGCGTTGCACCTCGAGGGCGTGCAGCGGGATTACCAGCTCAAGCTGCGGCTGGGCGCAGGCTATGACTTTGATTCGCTGCGTGCCTATATCGCCAAGGGCGTGCTCACCATCGCGCTGCCGAAGCGCCCGCCGGCCCATGCCAGCCCTCCCGCCCGGCAGCGCCAGGTGGCATAGTCCCTCGCGACTCCCACCCGGGCGGCGCGCCCCGGCGCACGGGCTTATTTTCTCCGAAGTTTCCGGAACTATTTCCGCGCTTCCGGGTTCTTAAGTTGAGACAGCTGGCCCTGACCCGGCCGATCCAATAAACCATGAACTACTTCCCGCACCCCTCCCCCAAGCGTCCCGCCGCCACAGCCGGCCTGCTTGCGTCCGTGCGGCAGACGCTCACCCGCGACATCAGCTGGGACCGCCCCGTCTTCAAGGCGCCGGCCCTGCCGAATCCTCGCACCGTGTTCGATCCCCTGCCGTTCACGGCCACCCGGCCCGCCCCGATTCGCGTCCACCGCGGCTGATCCACCGCCACGGCGAGGCCGCCGTGGCTCCATCACTTGGAGCGCGGGCGACCCCGCCCGCGAAAGTCAGCGCTTACTTCTCCGGCACGAGCCACGCGCACGTCGCGGTTGCGCCCGCATCGATCCGCAGGCGCTCCAGCAATGCAGGCAGCACGCTGCGAAACTCCTGCTCGATCTGCCACGGCGGATTGAGCACGAGCAGTCCGCTCCCCTTCATGCGCAACTGCGAGCCGTCGCCCGCGATGTTGAGCTCCGCAAAGAGCGCCGGCACCGCGAGCGCTTTCAAGGTTTGCTGGAAGGCCTCCGTCCTCGCCCGTTCGGTGATCGGATACCAGATCGCGATCACCGCCCCGGGCAGCCGGCGCAACGCCTCGGCGACGCCGCGCTCGATGTCGGCGAACTCTCCCTTGCTCTCAAACGGTGGGTCGATCAGCACCAGCGCGCGCTTTTCCGGCGGCGGCAGCTGCGCCTTGAGCCCGGTGTAGCCGTCCAGAGCCAGCACCCGCACGCCTTTCTCGCGGGCAAACTCCAGGTCCAGCGCCTCGGCGTCGTCCGCCCGCAGCTCGCACAAGGCCATGCGGTCCTGCGGACGCATCAGCAGACGCGCCAGCCAGGGCGAGCCCGGATAAAACTGCAGCGCGTCGCCCTGCCCGCCCTTGCGGTCGTTGAAGCGGCGCACCACGGCCAGGTAGTCGCTGACCGCGGCCGGCAAGCCCGCCTCGGCCCACAGCCGCCCGATGCCGGCCGGATACTCGGGTTCGCGTTCGCGTCCGTCCGGGAGCACCGACGGCAGCGTGAGGTCGTAGCCGCCGCGACCGGCATGCGTGTCGAGATAAAGAAATCCCTTTTCCTTGCGCTGCATCGCCCGGATCAGCTGCAACAGGAGCACATGCTTGAACACATCGGCATGGTTGCCGGCGTGGTAGTGGTGGCGGTAGTTCATCCGACCGGCACCTTCACGACCGTCTTCCGCACGAGCCCCGCCTCGCGCCAGCGCAACGAAGGCATGTGTCCGTCCTCGGGGAAAAACACCGCAATGTCGCCCGTGCGCATCTTCAGCACCGAGGCCACCGCCGTGTCCGCGTATTTGATCAGATCGCGCTCCGGCAAGAAGGGCTGGCTCACAACCAGCCGGGAAATGTCCTCCACCTCCATCAGTTCCTCACCCTCGACGATCACCTGCACGTCGGCGTATTTGCGATGCGACTCAAAAAAGCCGTCCGGTCGCAACCGCGGCTCATAGACCTGTTCCAAGGCAAACGACCCGCCGCTCAGATCAAGCCGGTCGGTCACCCCCGCTGCGATCCGCCCGATGCGTGCGTGCGCCGCCGAGCCCTCGTGCAACACCTCCTCGACATACGCCAGCGCCGCCGCAAAGCGGGCGTCGCTCGCCAGTTGGTTTTTAACCGCTGCCAAGGGTCCGAAAATGGCCATGCGGCGGAGCAGATTGCGGCCGCAGGAGCGTGGCAAGCCTTCTGCGGCCGCACGGTCGCCGCGCCCAAGGAAATCACCGACGCGCCCACCATTAGCCGACTGAATCAGGGCCATCTCCTCTTGTTATACGCCCTTGAGCCTGCTTCGGGCGGCTGTTTACCGGTCTCCATGCGATCCAGGACCATGCAGCCCTGTTTCTGGCCGGCGTGTTTCTGTCCGGCCTGCTGAATCTTTCGGCGCAGGTGACGGTTTATACGTGGAGCGGTCTGGCTCAGGACGAGTATTTATACACTGCGGGCAATGGGGTGAACAACACCGCTCCGGCCAATGTATCGTCAGTCGACACCACGGGCATTACCAACGCCCTGACCAACACCCAGCTGGTCTTTGGCACCACCGGCATCACCTACGCCAATTACTACACCCTCTACGTCAACCGACTGACGATCAGCGGCAACGTGATGGGCTACCAGCTCGAGGGCGCCTATGAAACCACCCACGTCGGCAGCGGCGAGGTTGTTTACGCCCCGGCCAACCCGGTAACGAGTTCACTCGACGGCGGCCTTCAGCTGGAGGCCAACCAGACTTGGGATGTGCAGAGCGGCACCCTGTTCATCGCGGACGATTTCAGCGACACCACCAGCAATTACACGATCACCAAAACCGGCGCCGGCTCCCTGCTCTTCGACAACAGCAACCAGGATTGGAGCGGCGGACGGGTTCTCTCCGGGGGCCGGACGGTCGCCTACGCGGAGTTTGATTCCTCCCTGTTCGAGCCGGTCGTTTCCGAAGTGCTGGGCACCGGCACACTGACCTTCAACGGCGGCACGCTGGTGGCGGCCACCCAGGCCGGCAGCGGTTACGCCCTGATGCTTGGCGGCCTCACGCTCGCCGGCCTGCGCTGGCGGCGTCGGCCGAACCGCGCCTGAGGCGTCCCACCGCGGCGCAGACCTCACTCCAAGGCCTGCGCCTTGCCTACGAGACCGAGGAACTCGCTCCGGTAGCCGCCCGCATCGCTGCCCAGACCCGCCCGTCCCCAGGCCGACACTTCCGCGAGCGTGAGCGAGCCCTTGTGCGGTGAATCCCGCAGCGCCATGCCGAAGGCGGCCACGGCGGCGGCGAACTTGAAATCATGGCTGGCATCCTCGAAGCGGACGCCGGTATCCCGCAACGGAAACTCCAGCTTGCTGCTCGTGTCGCCGGTGGGCTCCTTGTAGCGCACCTTCACCGTCAGCAGTTCGCCGCTGCTTGAGAGTTGGCGTCTGGCGTCTGGCGTTTCCACCCGTTGATACTTGAGCTCGTCCACCGCGGGCACCGCGACGCCCGCCAGTTCCGTGCCGGCCGGGACAATCTCATAGAGCGCCGTCACCGTGTGTCCGGCACCGATCTCGCCGGCATCCACCTGGTCGTTGTTGAAGTCTTCCTTCGCCAGCAGGCGGTTCTCGTAGCCGATGAGCCGGTAAGCGGCCACCTGCGCGGGGTTGAACTCCACCTGGATCTTCACGTCCTTGGCGATCGTCACCAGCGTGCCGCCGGCCTGCTCGACGAGCGTCTTCTTCGCCTCGGCGAGCGAGTCGATGGTGGCGTAGTGCCCGTTCCCCTTGTCGGCGATCTGCTCGAGCGTGCCGTCCTTCAGGTTGCCCATGCCGAAACCGAGCACGCTGAGAAACACGCCGCTTTTTGCTTTCTCGCCGACAAGCCGCACCAACTCGCCCTCGCTGGTGGTGCCGACGTTGAAGTCGCCGTCGGTGGCCAGGATCACGCGGTTCACGCCGCCCTCGACGAAGTTGGCCTTGGCGATGTCGTAGGCGAGATGGATGCCCAGCGCGCCGTTGGTCGAGCCGCCGGCTGCCAGCCGGTCGATGGCTTCGAGGATGTCGGCCTTGCGGCTGACCGGTGTGGACGGCAGCGCGAGCCCCGACGACCCGGCATAAACCGCGATGGCGACCCGGTCATCGGCCCGCAGCTTTTCCACGAGCAGACGCATCGACTGCTTCACCAGCGGCAGCTTGTTGGCCGACTGCATCGAGCCCGAGACATCAAGCAGGAACACCAGGTTGGCCTTCGGCCGGCTCGCGTCGCTGACCTCGCGCCCCTTCAGGCCGATGCGCACCAGCCGGTGCTCAGGTGCCCAAGGCGCCGACGCCACTTCGAGACTCGCCGCAAAGGGCGTCTCACCGACCGGCTGCGGGTAGTTGTAGGAAAAATAATTGACCAGCTCCTCGATGCGCACGGCGTCGGCCGGCGGGCGCTGCCCTTGGTTCAGGAAACGCCG
>JAUPWC010000560.1 GCA_030916665.1 Verrucomicrobiota bacterium | reverse complement strand
GTGACGGCCGTCGCTACATCTACGTCAACGAGGGCAAGGTCGTGCCACTTTCCCCCGATGGGCTGCGGGCAACGGGCGAACCCACCAAAGTCTATAACGGTTGGCCGATCCCGGAGGATTGGGTGATTGAGTGCGAATGCCTCGAGAGCCCCAAGCTTTTCTGGCGAGGCGACTACTGCTACATGGTCTCCGCCATGGGTGGCACCGCCGGTCCGTCCACGAGCCATCTGATTGTGGTCGCACGCGCGCGGTCGGCCCTTGGTCCTTGGGAAAACTCCCCTCACAATCCACTACTCCGCACCTCCCGGCGTGAAGAGCCTTGGTGGTCGCAGGGCCACGGCACCCTGATCGATGCCACCGACGGTTCGTGGTGGGTCATGTATCACGCGATCCAACACGGCCGTCGCTCGCTCGGGCGCAACACCTTGCTCCTGCCGGTAAACTGGACCGACGACGGCTGGCCGGTGATTCCGGAAGGCATCAAACCACAGGACACCCTGCGCAAGCCCCCCGGCGAAAACGTCGGCCATGGCATGGCTCTCTCCGACGACTTCACTTCCCCCAAGGTCGGCATCCAATGGGATCCGCTGGAACGCGTTCCCGACTTTGCCACGCGCTTTGTCTCCGGCGGGAGCGCCCTGCGAATGGTCGCCAAGGGAAGCTCCATCGCTGACGCCGCTCGTCTCGCCATCTTGCCCGTCAACCGCAGTTTCGAGGTGCAAGTTGCGGTCGAAGTTCCTGCCGGTGCCGAGGCCGGCCTGACAATCCTCGCGGGCGAAACCAGCGGCGCCGGCCTGGCCCTGCGCGGCGACGGAACACTCTACCATCCGCGCCGCGGGCGCCCTGAGGCAGCGGAAAATTTCGCCGGTCAAAAAATCTGGCTTAAACTCAGCAACAGGGATCACGACGTCGAGCTCTTCTTCAGTGCCAATGGCTCCGACTGGGCGAAATTCCACTGGGGCGCCAGCGTGCCCACCGAGAGCACCCTCCGGGTGGTGTTGTATGCCCACGGCGCGGGCACCGTAAAGTTCCACGACTTCCTCTACCGCGGACTCGATCCTCCCCTCTCCCTCCCGTGAAAAACCCCCGATCATTCCTCGCCCTGTTCATTCTGCTCCCGTTCGCGGCTTGCGCTGACGAATCCACCGCCTTCACCAAACTCTTCAACGGCCGCGACCTCGCGGGCTGGAACATCGTCGGCCCAGCCGAAATGGCTCCGATCGTGGTTGAGCAAGGTGAGATCGTCCTGCGTCAACGCCGCAATACCCCAGAGCACACGTTTCTCGTGACTCAGCAACGCTACGGTGACTTCATCCTGGAGGTGGAGTTGCTCGCGGAAGGAAACTTCAACACCGGCATCCTGCTGCGCTGCGAACCCGCCCCGGCCGCGGCCAAGGTCCGGCTCAATGGCTATCAGGTGAAGATCGATCCCACTTCCCGCGCTTGGACCGGAGGCATCTTCGACGACTACGGCGCCGACTGGAAATGGCTTCACGACCTCAAGAACGACCCGCGTGCCCGCAGCGCCTTCCGCATGGGAGAATGGTCCCGGTTCCGCATCGAGTGCCTCGGCCAGACCATCAAGGTCTGGGTCAACGATGTGCCCGTCACACACCTCATCGACGAGCGTTACCGCATGGGCACGATTGCCTTCAAAATTCACTCTATCGGCGACGCTCCCGAGGTTGGCCGGGATGCGTTGCGCCTGCGCAATGTTCGCATTTTGACCGCCGATCTCGCCAGGCACGCACGGCCCACTCCGCTCGCCGCCCGGCGCGCCCCACCTGTGCCCGATGCCAATGACGGTGACATCATCCTCCCTCCCGGCTTCCGCGCCACGATCGTAGCGGACAACCTGATGGCCGGGCGCGATGGCGACACCCTTCGCTTCCTTGCCTTGGAAGCGAAACCCAACAGCGATCTTTACGCCATCTCGCGTAAGGGCGGCATATTCGGCCTCCGTGACACTGACGGCGACGGTCGGGTCGACATCATCCGAGAGTTCGGTTCCGGCGGAGGCACCGGCCTGGCAGTGCGCAACGGCTACCTCTACTACTCAAGCGCGTCTGCCGTCTACCGCTACAAACTTACGCCCGGCGAACTCGTGCCCTCTGATCCACCGCAGCTCGTGGCCCAGCTCCCAGCACAGACGGCACATAACGCCAAGGCCTTCACCTTCGATCCCGCAGGCAATCTGTTCGTCAATGTGGGCTCCCCCCTGAACGTCTCCGCCACCAACGACCGGATGCCTGGAGCCCGGGGCGTTGATCCGACCGAGCTGCAAACCCGCTACGGCGGCATCTGGCGATTCAAAGGTGATGCCCTGAACCAGGATCAATTCAAAGACGGCTACCGCTACGCCAGCGGGCTGCGACATGTGCTCTCGCTGGCCTGGCATCCGGTGAAGCAGGCATTATTTGCTGTCCAAATGGGACGTGACCAGCTCGCTACCGTCGCCCCCCATTATTTCGCCGCGCATGACAATGCCGAGCTGCCAGCCGAGGAAATGCACCTTCTGCGGGACCAAATCGAGCTCGGCTGGCCCACCACCTACTGGGATCCCCTGCGCCACCAACGCATGCTCGCCCCTGAGTTTGGCGGCGACGGTCGCCTGACCGCCGAGCCAGGCAAATTTCCCGACCCGGTCGTCGCCTTTCCGGCCCACTGGGCGCCGATGCAGATGGCGATAAACATCACCCAGCACTTCCCCAATCATTACCTCAACGGTGCATTCATCGCATTTCACGGTTCGTGGAATCGCGGCCCCGAGCCGCAGCGCGGCTACGTGGTCGCCTTCGTGCCTTTCGGCCCGGACGGAATGCCTCAAGGCGGATACGAAGTCTTCGCCGACGGTTTCGCCGGGGTTGACCCACTAAATCGACCCGCCGACGCGCGGTTTCGCCCCGCTGGACTCGCCTTTGGATACGATGGCACGCTCTACGTAGGCGACTCCGAGAAGGGCCGGATCTGGCGGATTTCCTACACGGGCGAGCGGACCACTCCCCGAAAAGTCGTTGCAAAGCCGGATGCCCCACCGACTGCTCCCGTTGAAATTTTGTCGCAGGAGGACGCACGCAACGCCGCCGCCTATAAGCTCTACTGTGCCGCCTGCCACATGGACGACGGCAGCGGGGTCAGCGGCATGCAGCCGGCCATCGCAGGCAGCAAGATCATAGCAGGCGACCCGGAACCATTAATCCGCCTCGTGCTTGCCGGCCCCGCCGCAGTGTTGCCGCCTGACCGTCCGAAATACTCCAACCTCATGCCTCCCTGGGAGGCCCTGCCCGATGAGGAGATTGCGGCCGCACTTTCGCATGTGCGCCGCGTCTTGGCACCGAACGCTGGCGCCATTTCCGCCGCGCAGGTCGCTGCCGTGCGCGGCATCGAGCAACCGGCGCCAGCTGTTGCTCAGCCCATGGCGAAATGACCCTAGGCTAGGCGCTCAAAAGCAGCAACGTGCAGCCATGCGGCGCCAGTTCTCGCTCAAACACACCATCCCTCAACGCAACCTCGCACTTGGCCCACAGGTCACGCGCCTTTGTGCCCGATAGACCGTGCTTGGCCGGCTCGAAACGCACCTTCATCCCCGCATCCCCAACGTTGAAAAGTGCGATGTAACGGCTTTCCCCTTCGGTCGACCGGGCTGTCCACACGATGAAGTCACCTGCACGCAGCAACTGCCTTCCGTCATGGCCACGCTGGTTGACCGCCAGCACCTCGTCGTTAGTCAGCAAGCCCAAGGTGAACGAATCCAGATCCGTCAGACAGCCGCCCATCATCAGCGGGGATTGAAAAATGCTCCACAGCGTCAGCAGGGTGTAGTGCTCATCCTGCGTAAACCAGCTTTCCCGTTCCGGCCCCTTCGGTCCGCGTTTTGACAAGCGGCCGATGGGAAGCATGTCTGCATCGGGCCAGCCGCCCGCCTTGCGGTGCGGGGTCCACCAATGGCAGAGATCGAACTGCCGCTTCAACCGGCGCCAGTCGTCCCAAAAATCAGCGGAGACCCGCCACATGCTCGCGAATTGCCCGACATGGGCTGCTGCGCTCTTCGGAGCGTCGCCCGGCGAAAGGCTCAGGACCATCGGTCGACCGCATTTTTCAATCGCGCGTGAAACCGCCTCGATCTCCGCTTCGTGATACGGCCCTTCGGAGTCAAAATTGCCGTCTGCGAGGATGTCGTCAACTTTGACGAAATCGACCCCCCACGACGCATAGAGTTCGAAGAGCGAATCGTAGTAGGCCTGACCGGCCGACTCGCTCGCGCGAACTCCGACCATGTGATTGAGCCAGTTGCAGGTGCTGTCGGGATTAGCCGCATCACGAGCACGATAGCGTCCACCACAGATTTGCATGTCTTCGTGAACGACCTGCCGTGGAATGCCTCGCATCACATGGATGCCAAACTTTAGTCCTTTGGAGTGAACATAGTCGGCCAATGGCTTGAAGCCGGCTTCGCCGGCTGCCGATGGGAAACGCTCGGTGGCCGGAAGTAGCCGCCCCCACCGGTCCGTGCGTAGCATCGGCGAGAAGCCCGGCCCTTGGTGGGGATTGTGGCAGGCACCAGGGGCGGGATGAGACCAGCAAAAATCCACCACGGCATAATCCCAGCCGTAGCGCTTCAAGTGGTCGGCCATGAAATCCACATTAGCCCGGAATTCCGCCTCTGTGACAGCTGAGCCATAGCAATCAAAACTGTTCCAACCCATCGGAGGGGTCTGCGCGACTTGTTTGAGAAAATTCATGGAGGTGGCTTGCTACAACACACGTCCGAATACGCCACTTCGGCAACGGCTTCGAAGTATGCCCGTAACATGCAATGTATTACCGACCTGCATTAGTGGCCTTGGTCGGCTAGGCGTGTCGCGGCAAGATTCGGCATGCCACGGCGCGTCATTCAGGCTCTCTGCACACCGTCCGACCATACGGAATTGGACTCCAACCCGGTATGAGCAATAATCCACCTGTGTCTCCGTTGCCTGGCACGACCCTACAGGTCAGCAGACTCTGCCTCGGCACCGCTCTGCTGGGCGTTCGCCAGTCCGAACCGGAGGCGCGCCGGCTCCTGGATGCCTATCTCGATCTCGGTGGGAACTTCATCGACACCGCCCGTATTTACTCTGACTGGGTGCCAACTGAAATCGGACGCGCTGAACACATTCTCGGCGACTGGATGAGGGATCGCCCGGGAGTCCGGTCCCGATTGATCCTTGCGACTAAGGGACTACACCCTCCCCTGCTGGACCCTCGGCAGAGTCGCGTAAACCAGAACGAGGCGCGCCGCGACATCGAGTCCAGCCTGCGAGCCCTCCGCTGTGAGTGCATCGAACTTTATTGGCTGCATCGCGACGATCCTACCCGTCCGGTAGAGGAGATCGTCGAATTCATGCAGGTGTTCGTCCGCGATGGGAAAGTCCGCTATCTGGGCGTTTCGAACTGGAGCAAGGACCGGCTCGCCGCCGCCAACGCCCACGCCATCCGCAACGGGTTGGCGCCCTTCGTCGCCAACCAAGTCCTGTTCCACGCCGGCAGCTGGACGCTCCCGCCAGGGCGCGACCCAAGCATGACCCGGATCGACCTCGCCTACCACCGCTGGCACGCCCAGTCAGGCTTGCCGTTGGTTCCTTACTCCACTCAGGCCCAGGGATTCTTCTCCCGCCCCTCCACCGAAGTGGCGACCGCCACCGCCAACAACATGCAGCTGATCCCATTGTTTAATTCTCTGGCCCGGACTCACGGTGTGTCGGTCAACGCCGTCGTTCTGGCTTATGCTTTGCGCCAACCCTTTCCCGTGTTCCCGGTCATCGGGCCGAATACTCCCGAGCAACTGGCAGACAGCTGGACCGCGCTCGGCGTGCATTTGGCTCCTTCGGAATTGACCGCCATCAACGAAGCCAACGGCTCCGGCCTCACCGCTTGATTCACGCTGATGCTACCCAAGCGTTCGTCTGAAACTGCAAAAACGCAAATCAGCCAGGACACACCGCTGTGTAACCAAACCCTTCCGTGACCGTCTACC
>JAUPWC010000559.1 GCA_030916665.1 Verrucomicrobiota bacterium | reverse complement strand
CGCGCTGTGCCATGACCCACACGAGATGCTGCCGGTCAGGGACGCTGCCTTTGCCTTCCGCCGCGAAAACCAGACCCAGGCCTGCGGGCGCTGCCACGAAAAGGCGCGCGACGGCTACCTCGCGTCGGCGCACGCGCTGCGCAGCGGCGGCACGCTCACCGTCGAACCCGACTGCCTGTCCTGCCACCGCAAGCGCGTGGCCAGCGTGGGTCCGGGCCGGTTGCCGGTGGAACTGAAGCTCGCCCAGGCGCAGCAGTGCGAATCCTGCCACGTCCGGAAGGAGGAGGTGGTCCAGCGCACCCTGCTCGGGGCGAAATTTGTCGCGGGTTTCAACCATTCCGTGCACGGCTCGGCGCTGCTGGCGGACAAGGAGAACTCGGCCTCCTGCGTGGACTGCCACGGGGCGCATGCCATGAACAAGGCCGCCGTCGGCACGGCCTCCGTCAACCGCCTGCACCTCACCGACACCTGCGCACGCTGCCACGAGAAGGAAGCCGCCGACTACCGGCAGAGCACGCACGCCGTCGCGCTGGGCAAGGGCAACCTCGATTCCGCGGCCTGCACCGACTGCCACGGTGAGCACGACATCCGGCCGCGCACCGATCCCAGCTCGCCGGTCCACAAGTCCAACCTCGCCCAGCAGGTCTGCGCCGAGTGCCACGCCTCGGTGCGGCTCACGCAGCGCTACGGGCTGGCGAGCGACAAGTTCAGGACCTTTGCCGACAGCTATCACGGCCTCGCCGTGCGCGGCGGCGCGGTGAGCGTGGTCAACTGCGTGAGCTGTCACGGCAGCCACGTCATCAAGTCGCAGGACGACCCGACCTCGAGCGTCCACAAGGCCAACCTCATCCAGACCTGCGGCGAATGCCATCCCGGGGCGGGGGAGCGCTTCACCATCGGCGCGGTCCACTCCAGCGACGAACAGCGCGAGGATTCGCCGATCCTCTACTGGATCGCGACCTTCTACCTCATCCTGATCAGCGTGACCATCGGCGGCATGCTGGTGCATAACGGCCTGGATTTCCTGAAGAAAATCCGGCGCAAGCTGGCCATCCAGAAGGGCGAGCTCGAGGAGCCGCACATCGCGCACCGGCTCTACCTGCGCATGACCGCCCACGAGCGGCTGCAGCACGGCGCGCTCGTCGTGAGCTTCGTGGTGCTGGTCATCACCGGTTTCATGCTGCGCTTCCCGGAGGCGTGGTGGGTGGTGGCACTGCGCGGCGTGAGCGACCGGGCCTTTGAGTGGCGCAGCCTCATTCACCGCGTGGCGGGTGTCATCATGCTCGTGGCCGGCGCCTGGCATGTCGGCTACCTCGCCTTTGCTCCGGCCGGGCGGAAGCTGTTCCTCGACCTGCTGCCACGCGGGCGCGACGTGCTGGATCCGTGGCGCGTGCTGAAATACAACCTCGGCCTAGCGCCCGTGAAGCCCGCCTTCGGCCGTTTCAGCTACATCGAGAAGGTCGAATACTGGGCCATGGTCTGGGGCACGCTGCTGATGGGCGTGACGGGCGCCGTCCTCTGGTTCGACAACACCTCGATCAATCTCTTCTCCAAGCTCGGCTTCGACGTCTCGCGCACCATCCATTATTACGAAGCCATCCTCGCCACGCTCGCGATCATCGTCTGGCACTTCTACTTCGTGATCTTCAACCCCGACGTCTATCCGATGAACCTCGCCTGGCTCACCGGCCGAATGTCCGAGGCCGAGATGCTGGAGGAGCACCCGTTGCAGCTGGAAGAACTGAAGCAGGCGGAGAAGCCCTCCGCCAAGCCTCCCGCTGACCGGCGATTAGCCGGTCCCCCGAAGCCCAAGGGCGCAGACGATTAGTCGGAGTCGGTCAGTGAGGATTCATCGTTGATGAATCCCGTGAGTGGTAAAACCAACTTTAGTGAAAACACGACTCGCTGGCGCTCTCCGCTACGAGTGATGGGGCGCAATTAACGCCCACGGGCGTGCAAGGACTGCGGAGCGGGTGTGCAGGGTTTGCCGTAGGATGGAAATTGCATGGGCAAGGCATTGTCATCGCTCACCGGTGTCGTCCTGTTGCTGGCCGGCGGGTGGGGACTTGCGTCAACCGTGCTGAGGGCGGCCGAGGAAACGGCGTTACCCCTCCCGGAAGCCGCCGCACCGACCGTCGTGCCGAACAGCGAGTGCATGGATTGCCACGAGGCGGAGTTCAAGGCGCGGAAGAAGGGCCAGCCCAAGGAGTGGATCGGGGTGCAACCGGAATTTTTCGGGAAGTCGGTGCACGGAAAACTGAACTGCGTGGATTGCCACAGCACGATCACGGAGCCGGAGCACCCGTCGAAGCTGCCGCCGGCGCAGTGTGCGAGCTGCCATGAGCAGGCGGTCGGGCAGTTCTCCAAGAGCATCCACGGCATGAGCCACGAGATGGGCTCGTCGGATGCCGCGTCCTGTGCGAGCTGTCACGGCACCCATTACATGGTGCCGGTGAAGCAGGCCGACTCGCCGGTCTTCAAGTTCAACCTGCCCAAGACCTGCGGCACCTGCCACGACGACGACAAGATCACCAAGGACTACCGCATGGGTCAGGTGAAGGCGGCGGGCCATTACCTCGACAGCATCCATGGCCGCGCGCTCACGCAGATGGGCCTGATCGTGGCGCCGAGTTGCAACGACTGCCACGGCGTGCACGACATCAAGCGCAGCGTGGACAAGGAATCGCACACCAATCACGCCAACATCGCGAAGTCCTGCGGCGCCTGCCACCTCGGGATCGAGGACACCTACAACGCCAGTGTCCACGGCCAGTTGCTCCGCAAGGGCGACGGCAAGGGCCCGGTCTGCACGGACTGCCACAGCGCGCACGACATCGAGAAACCCGCGAACGCGCACTTCAAGGCCACCAGCGACCAGAGCTGCGGCAAGTGCCACGAGGACCGGCTCGAGCACTACCGCGAGACCTACCACGGCAAGGCGATGGCCCTGGGCCAGCCGAACGTCGCCTCGGACGTTGCCGCATGCTACGACTGCCACGGTCACCACGACGTATTCCCGGTCAGCGACGAGCGCTCGCGGCTGTCGAAGGACAAGATACTGGCCACCTGCCAGCAGTGCCACCCGGGCGTGGGCCCGAAGTTCACCGAGTATCAGCCGCACGCCAACCCGCTCGACGCGGAGAACTATCCGATACTCAACAAGGTCTTCTGGTTCATGACCTCGCTGTTGATCGGCGTGTTCGGGTTCTTCGGACTGCACACGGTTTTCTGGCTCTTCCGCTCGATCTATCTCTACCTGCACGATACGAAGTCATTCCGGGCGGCCGTGGTGCAGTCGCACACCGACGACGAAAACTACACGCGCTTCACGCCCTTTGAGCGCTTCCTGCACCTGATGATGGTCACGAGCTTCCTCGCGCTCGTCATCACCGGCATGCCGCTCAAGTTCTACTACACCGACTGGGCGAAGCTCATGTTCCGCCTGCTGGGCAACGCCGAGGTCGCGCGCACGCTGCACCACTACGCGGCGGTCGTGACCTTCGCGTATTTCTTCCTGCACCTGGGGGCGCTCGTGCGCGGCTTCTGGCGCAACCGCGGCGGGCTCAAGGATCCGGTCACGGGCAAGTTCACGGTGCGGCGCTTGGCCGGCATCATCTTCCATCCCGACTCGATGGTGCCGTCGCCGCAGGACTGGCGCGATTTCATCGCCCACCAGAAATGGTTCTTCGGCAAGGGACCGCGCCCGCAGTTCGACCGCTGGACCTACTGGGAGCGCTTCGACTACTTCGCCGTGTTCTGGGGCGTGGCGATCATCGGCTTCTCCGGCCTGATCATGTGGTTCCCGGGCTTCTTCACGCAGTTCCTGCCGGGCTGGGTGATCAACATCGCGCTCGTGGTGCACTCCGACGAGGCGCTGCTGGCCGCGGGCTTCATCTTCTCATTCCACTTCTTCAACACCCACTTCCGCATCGAGAAATTCCCGATGGACACGGTGATCTTCTCCGGGCGCATCTCGAAGACGGAGATGCTCCACGAGCGGAAGCGCTGGTATGACCGGCTGGTGGCCGCGGGCCATCTGCAGGTCTATCGCGTGAAGTCCGACGACTGGGAAGGCCGCAAGAACATCGCCAAGGCCTGGGGCTTCATCTTCTTCGGCACGGGCCTCGTGCTGCTGGCGCTGATCGTCTATGCGATGGTCTCGCGGCTGGGGCACTAGGGCCTGTTAACACTATTGCCAAGGCAGGCTAAAAGTGCAGACAGGAGGGATGGAACTGACCGAGGCGCATCTACAACGAATCCAGGACAGTTTGCCCGTTGAGCGGGGCAACGTGAGTATGGAAGTGCTGAACTTCCTGAATGCTGTGCTGTATGTGATGGAAAACGGCTGCAAGTGGCGGCGGCTGCCGGAGCGTTTCGGCAACTGGCACACGATCTACACGCGCATGAACCGGTGGAGTAAGAGCGGAGTGTGGGATCGGCTCTTTGCGAAGTTGCAGCAGGAGGGCGTGCTGAACGTCGAACTGAAAGTGGTGTCGCTGGACAGCACCAGCGTGAAAGTGCATCCCGACGGAACCGGGGCGGAGAAAAAAACGGGCCGCAGGCCATCGGTAAGTCCCGGGGCGGCTGGAACACCAAGATTCATCTGGTTGCCGCGGATGATGCTCACGCCGTCGGCTTCCGTCTCTCGCCCGGTCAGCACGGCGACGGTCCCGAGGGCCGCGAGCTAATCGGCGAACTGGGCTGCCCAGCCGTCGGCTGCGCCCTCGTGATGGACATGGCCTACGAGGGTGACGAAACCCGCGGCTTGGCCAGCTTGCTTGGCTTCAAGCCGGTAGTTCCACCCAACCCTCAGCGACTCAAGCCCTGGAAACTGGACAAGGCGGTTTATCGACAACGCAATCACGTCGAACGACTCATCCGCCGCCTCAAGGGCTTCCGTCGTGTCTTCACCCGTTACGACAAGCTTGATGTGCTTTTCCGCTCCTTCGTCACCTTCGCCCTCATTTGGCTTGCGCTGTTATAGTGTTAACAGGCCCTAGGGCGAAAAGACGAGGCCATGGAGCTGCTGGACAGGAATGGATCCTACTCCTCGGCGCGGACCGCGATTCTCTATTCCGCCTTCTGGGACGAGGTGCGGGACGATCCCCGCTTCGGGCGGACCCTCGAGGTGCTTGATCTGGCCCGACAATATCCGCAGGCACGGGCTGCCCTCGCGTCGCAAAAAATACCGTAACCGAGCACCGTGACTGAATCCTCCAAAGCCGTCTTCCTCTCCTACGCCTCGCAGGACGCCGAGGCGGCGAAGCGCATTTGCGAAGCTCTCCTGGCCGCCGGCGTCGAGGTCTGGTTCGGCCAGCGAGGGCGGGCAAATCGCCAGATACCATACTTTACAAATAGTCAGACTAAATGCTAACTACGATAGCATGATTGACCGTCCCTTTTGGCAGCAACGACTGGAGCAGGCGTGGAGCGAGGCGCCCATCATCTGGCTCGCGGGCGTCCGCCGGTCGGGCAAAACCACGCTGGCGCAAAGCCTGGGACCGGGGCGCAGCGTCTATATCAATTGCGACCTGCCGGCGACGGAGGACATGGTGCGCGATCCGGTGTTGTTCTTCCGGCAGTGCGACCGGCCGGTTGTGGTGTTCGACGAGATCCACCAATTGCGCGATCCGAGCCGGCTGTTGAAAATCGCGGCCGACGAGTTCCCGAAGCTGCGGGTGCTGGCCACGGGCTCGTCCACCCTCGCGGCGAGCAAGAAATTCCGGGACACCCTGACCGGCCGGAAGCGGCTGCTGCACCTCGTGCCGACGCTGACGGGGGAACTCGACGCCTTCGGGGTGCCGCTGGAAAAGCGCCTTTATCACGGCGGGTTGCCGCCGGCCCTGCTCGCCCCGACCAAGCAGCCGTCCTTCTACCGCGAGTGGCTCGATTCGTTCTTTGCCCGCGACATCCAGCGGCTGTTCGCCTTTCGCGATATCAACCGCTTCAACGCCCTCTTCGAATACGTGCTCAAGCAGAGCGGCGGGCAGTTGGAGATCACCAAGACCGCCTCGGCGCTGGGCATTTCGCGTCCGACGGTGGAGAGCCATCTGCAGGCCTTGGAGATCACGCAGGCGCTCACGCTGGTGCGACCGTTTCATGGCGGCGGGCAGGGGGAGATCGTGCGCCAGCCGAAGGCGTATGCCTTCGACACCGGTTTCGTGAGCTTCGCCCGCGGCTGGGATCCGTTGCGGCCGGCCGACAAGGGGCTGTTGTGGGAGCATCTCGTGGTCGAGGCCTTTCAGGCGCTATGGCCGGACGAACCCGTGCGCTACTGGCGGGACAAAGCCGGCAACGAGGTGGATTTCGTGCGTCCGCGGGGCCGTGATGCCGTGGATGCCTACGAATGCAAATGGAGCGTGGACGCGCTGGACGCGACCGCCCTCAAAGTTTTCCGTCAGTATTATCCCAAGGGAAATAACTACCTGCTGACGCCGGC
>JAUPWC010000558.1 GCA_030916665.1 Verrucomicrobiota bacterium | reverse complement strand
TCGCCGCCGCACTACCAATACAACCCCATCAAGACCACGAAGACCTCGGTCATGGGGGCGATCAACTGCCTCGGCCTCGCCAAGCGCGTGCGGGCCCGCGTTTTCCAGGCCAGCACCTCGGAGGTCTATGGCGATCCCTCGGTCCACCCGCAGCCCGAGAGCTACTGGGGCAACGTGAATCCCATCGGCCGCCGCTCCTGCTACGACGAGGGCAAGCGCGTCGCCGAGACGCTCTTCTTCGACTATCACCGCGAGAACAAGGTCGATATCCGCATCGTCCGCATCTTCAACACCTACGGCCCGCGCATGCATCCGAACGACGGACGCGTCGTTTCAAATTTCATCGTGCAAGCCCTCAAGGGCGAGGACATCACCATTTACGGCGACGGCAATCAGACGCGCTCTTTCTGCTACGTGGACGACCTGATCGAGGGCTTCGTGCGGCTCATGAACCAGACCGAGACCATCGGTCCCGTGAACATCGGCAACCCCGGCGAGTTCACGATGCTCGAACTCGCGCAGAGCGTGCTGAAGCTCACGAAGAGCAAGTCCAAGATCGTCCACAAGCCGCTGCCCTCCGACGACCCGAAACAGCGCCAGCCCGACATCACGCTCGCGCGGAAATACCTGAAGTGGGAGCCGAAGGTGCCGCTGGCCGAGGGCCTCAAGAAGACCATCGGCTACTTCAAGACGAAGGTCTGAGGCCCCAAGCAGCCCGGCAGACATTGCTGTTGCCGGCAGGTCGCAGGCCGGCTCAACGTGGTTCGGAGGCGAGGGATGGGACGACCGTTGTGGGCTCAGTCTCTTCCAGGCGGGAGACGAGCACTTCCACGAGCAGTTCGCGTTTGGCCGTGCCGCGATAGGTGCCCTTCAGCGGGGAGACATCGGCGAAGTCGCGGCCGTGGGCGACCTTGACGTAATGGCCGTCGGCGGCGCAGTTGTTGGTGGGATCGAGCCCGCACCAACCATGTCCGAGCACATAGACCTCGACCCAGGCATGGCTGGCCTGGGCGCCCTTCAGCTGGTCGGCGGGGCCGTTGTAGAGGTAGCCGCTGATATAGCGGGCGGGAATCTTGAGCGCGCGGCAGAGGCCGAGCATGACGTGGGCGAAGTCCTGACACACGCCCGCGCGGGTCTTGAGCACGTCACGCATGTGTGTGTGCGCGTGGGTGGCGCCGCTCTGGTAGCGGAACTCCCGGTGGATTAAGCCCATGATGGCGCGAGCCGCCTGCCAGACGTCGGTCTGGCCCTCGGTCGCGTCGATACCGAGACGCCAGAGTTCGGCCGAAACCTCGACGTAAGTGCTCGACTGGAGGAAGTCGTAGCAGCGGTCGAGTCGCGCGCATTCGGGCAGACGGGTCAGCGGCGCGGGGGTGAGATCGGGCGGGAGCGCGGGTTTGTCGCCGGTGGTGACGACGGCATTGGCCTCGACGGTCAGCTCGCTGTGCGGCTGGTTAATCTCGAAGAGGTGGACGCAGTTCAGGTTGAAATCGAGGTAGTGGGACAGGCGCGTCGCGGGCAGCACCTTGAGCACGAAACTGTGGCAGACCTGCGCGGCGGCGCTGGTGGGCTGGAGCCGGGCTTCGTTGAAGCTCTCGTGGACATTGGCCCCGTATTTGAAGCGGGTGCGGTGGAGGACGTGCAGTTTCATGCGTCGGGGTCGGCGCGAAAAGGGGCGGATAGGACCGGGCGGGCCGCCTCAAGGCAAGCGCGCAAGGGAAGTGACCGCCAAATGCTGCTGCTGCTGCTCCTCTTGTTGACGGAGCTCATTCTCGTCGGGCGTTTGGAAGGGTTGGAAAATGTAGGCTTGGAAGAGGGTCTCGCCGATGGAGTTCAGCTTGCCCTGCAGGGTGTCGATGTAGCTGTGCAGGCCGACCTCGAACAGGTCGTCGGCCGTGCTGAACTGCAGTTCGGCGAGGAGACGACCGGCGAGCTTCTCGGCGTTGTTGCAAAAGCGGCCCTCGTGGACGCCGGAAATGCGGCGCAACGCCGTGTTGAGGTGGCGCACCGAGAACCGCACGGAGCGGGGGAAATCGTCCGAGAGCAGGAGGAACTCCGCCACGAGTGCCGGCTGCACCTCGGCGCCGTGGAGAGCCTTGTAGGCGTCCCACGCGCTGCAGGAGCGGAGGACGGCGGACCAGCCGAGGGCGTCTGCCTGACTGACCGCGCCGGGCGCGCCGCGGGCGGGGAGGGAGGT
This sequence comes from Verrucomicrobiota bacterium, assembly GCA_030916665.1. GTDB lineage: Bacteria > Verrucomicrobiota > Verrucomicrobiia > Opitutales > Opitutaceae > Lacunisphaera. The sequence goes on along the minus strand of JAUPWC010000558.1, from coordinate 1,601 downwards.
GTGGCGCACGTCGAGGATGCGCGAGGTCTTGTCGGCGCGTTCGAGGTAGCGGCCGGCCTGGATGAAGAACCAGCCTTCGTTGCGCACGACGGTGGCGTCGGTCAGGCCCTGAAGCAGGAGCGAGGTGTTGCGGACGGTGTGAAAAAAATCGGAAGGGCTGTCGCGCCAGTCCTTCTTGGCGCGGGGCGAGTTCAGGTAGAGGTAGATGCGGTTGATCTCCTCCCACAGCTCGACGGCGATCTGGTCGCGGACCATGCGGGCGTTCTCGCGGGCCTGGCCGATGGAGGAATAGATCGAGTTGGAGTTGTTGGGGCTGAAGACGAGAAAATCGGTGACGGTCTTGCCCGTCGCATTGGGATACTGGCTGCGGAAGAGTTCCTCGTCGCCGGAGCTCTGCACGATGGGCATCCAGTGCGCCTTGAGGGCCTCGTCGTCGAGGCTGCGGAAATCGAGGAGGAGCTGGAGATTCACGTCCACGAGGCGCGCGGTGTTCTCGGCGCGCTCGATGTAGCGGCTCATCCAGTAGAGGGAATTGGCGACACGGCTGAGCATGGTCGGGGGAGGTTATTCGTTGCCGTAGAGGACCCAGGTTTCCTTGCTGCCGCCGCCCTGCGAGGAATTGACGACAAGCGAGCCCTTGCGGAGGGCGACGCGGGTGAGACCGCCGGGGATGATGGAAGTTTTTTCGCCGTAGAGGATGAAAGGACGCAGGTCGATGTGGCGGCCGGCGAATCCTTCGTCGTCGCAATGCGTGGGGTGGCGGGAGAGCGAGATCATCGGCTGGCCGATGTAGTTGCGCGGATCGGCGAGGATGCGTTTGCGGAAGTCGTCGCGCTCGGCCTTGGTGGCCTGCGGGCCCATCAGCATGCCGTAGCCGCCAGCCTCGTTGGCGGCCTTGACCACGAGCTTGTCGAGGTTTTCGACCATGTATTTCAGGTCGGCCTCCTCGCTGGCCAGATAGGTCTGCACGTTCGGCAGGATGGGATCCTGGTCGAGGTAGTATTTGATGATGCGGGGGACGAAGTAATACATCACCTTGTCGTCGGCGACGCCGGTGCCGATGGAGTTGGCGAGCGAGACCTTGCCGGCGCGGTAGGCGTTGACGAGGCCGGGCACGCCGAGGGCGGAGTCGCGGCGGAACACGGTGGGATCGAGGAAATCGTCGTCGATGCGACGGTAGATCACATGCACCGGCTGCAGGCCCTTGGTCGTGCGCATGAACACATGCTGGTCGCGCACCACGAGGTCGCGGCCCTCGACGATCTCGATGCCCATCTGACGGGCGAGGTAGGTGTGTTCGAAGTAGGCGGAGTTGTAGGGCCCGGGCGTGAGCAGCACGACAGTGGGTTCGGCCACGCCGGTCGGCGCGGTGTGCTGGAGGACCTTGAGGAGTTCCTGCGCGTAGTTCTCGACCGGGCGCACGCCGCCGGCCTCGAAGATCTCGGGAAAGGTGCGCTTGAGCGCGCGGCGGTTCTCCAGCACGTAGCTGACGCCGGAGGGGCAGCGGGCGTTGTCCTCGAGCACGAGATACTGGCCCTTGTCGTCGCGGATGATGTCGGTGCCGCAGATGTGGATGTAGATGTCGCGCGGCACCTGCACGT
>JAUPWC010000557.1 GCA_030916665.1 Verrucomicrobiota bacterium | reverse complement strand
TCGAGAAGGTGAAGGACGAATACCGCTACCAGATCTGGTATTTCTGCGCCTCCGCCGCAAAGGTCGTGCCCGTGCTCGTCAAGCTCCAGGCCGAGGTCAAATGGCCCGACGACGTCACCCAGGTCCTCGACGTGGACCCGATGAGTTTGATGTAACATTTGAACCACAGATGGACACAGATGCACACAGATCGAGTCATCGACGGGCCGGCATAACCGAGGAAACTTGCCCGCAATATCTGTGTTTATCTGTGTCCATCTGTGGTTAACCCTTCTGCCTTCAAACAATGAGAATCTACTTCATGGGAATTTGCGGGACGGCGATGGGCAATGCGGCGCTGCTGGCGCGGGCGGCGGGACACGAGGTGCTCGGAGCTGACACCGGCGTCTATCCGCCGATGAGCACGGTGCTGGCCTCGGCGGGCATCACGCTGCACGAGGGCTATGATCCGACCCGGCTGGCGAAGCTCGCGCCCGACCTCGTCGTCATCGGCAACGCCATGTCGCGCGGCAATCCCGAGGTCGAGTGGCTGCTCGACACCCGGGCGCTCGCCTTCACGTCATTGCCGGCCCAGCTGGCGGATTTTGTGCTCAAGGGCCGCAAGAACATCGTCATCGCCGGCACGCACGGCAAGACGACCACCACGGCGCTGACCGCCTTCCTGCTGCGCGAGAACGGCCGCGACCCGGGTTTCCTGATCGGCGGCGTGCCGCAGGACCCGCCGGTGGGCAACCACCTCGGCACGGCGGCGGCCCCCTTCGTGATCGAGGGCGACGAATACGACAGCGCCTTCTTCGACAAGCGCAGCAAGTTCATCCACTATGCGCCGCACGTCGCCGTGATGAACAACCTGGAGTTCGACCACGCCGACATCTTTCGTGACCTGGCCGACGTGCAGCGCACCTTTTTGCACCTCGCACGCATCGTCCCGCGCAACGGTTGGATCGTGTTGAACGGCGACGACGACAACCTGCGCGCGCTCGGAGCCTTTCCGTGGACGCGCACCGTCAAGGTCGGCACGGGCGAGGAGAACGATGTTCGTATTACGAACTTTGCCGAATCGCCGGCCGGCGTGAGTTTCACGCTCACTTGGCGGGGGGAGGAACCGCAGGCCGTGCGCTGGAACCAGCCCGGCATCTTCAACGCCCGCAACGCCGCCATGGCCGCCGTCGCCGCGGCGCTGGCTTTGTTCCCGGACGACCCCACGCAGCTGAAGCTCGAGGCGCTCGCGCGCTTCCGCGGCGTGAAACGCCGGCAGGAACTGCTGGTGGATACTCCGCGACTCAAGGTGATCGAGGACTTTGGCCATCACCCGACCGCGCTGGCCGAGACACTCCAGTCGCTTCGCGCGCGTCATCCCGGCCTCACGATCAACGCCGTCTTCGAGGCGCGCAGCAACACAGCGCGGACGAAAGTCCTGCAGGCCGGCTTCACCCGCGCGCTTGGGCTCGCGGACGAGGTTTACATCGGAGCTGTGAACCGGGCCGACAAACTGAAAGAAGGCGACCGCTTCGACGTCGAGGCCGTCATCCAGCACCTCGACCTGCAGGGTATCCACGCCTATACCGCCGACACGAACGCCGCGCTGTTGGAGAAGCTCACCGCCAACACGCAATCCGCAAAGGAGCCGCAGCTGGTGGTCTTCTTCACCAACGGCTCCTTCGACGGAATCATCGGGAAGTTCGCGGTCCAGATTTGAAACCACTCATTTTCACTAAATGGCCACTCATTAGTGGTTCTTAGTGTGGATTAGTGGTGCAGGACTCACTGCGCCTGCTTGGCGACTTTGAATTCCTTCGGCTTCTGGCCCTTGGGCAGGGCGAGGAGATCGTAATCCTGATAGCCGGTGATCTTCACGTTCACGAAATCGCCGACCGGCAAATCGCGCGGGACATACACGCGGCCGTCGATGTCGGGGGCGTCTGCCTCGCCGCGGGCGACGCCCGGCTCCTCGACGAGGACCTTGAGCGTATGCCCAACGTGCGACTTGGAAACCTCGGCGGCGATGCGTTTTTGCAGCGCCATGAGCTTGTGCCAGCGGGCTTCCTTCACCTTGGGCGTAATCTGGTCGGGCATCTTGGCCCCGCGCGTGCCTTCTTCCTGCGAGTAACGGAACACGCCGAGGCGCTCGAACTTCGTCGTCTCGATGAATTCGCAGAGCTCGGCGACATCGGCGTCGGTCTCGCCGGGAAAGCCGACGATGAAGGTGGTGCGGACGGCAATGCCGGGGATGCCGGCGCGGATGCGCTTGATCAGGTCGCGGATGTAGTCGCCGCTCGTCTCACGCTGCATACGCCCGAGCATGTTGTCGCTGATATGCTGGAGCGGGATGTCGATGTAGCGGGCGACCTTCGGGCACTCGGCGATGGTGCGGATGAGCTCGTCGCTCCAGTGGGCCGGGTGCGTGTAGAGCAGGCGGATCCAGAAGTCGCCCTCGATGGCGTTGAGCTCGCGGAGAAGGGTGGTGAGCGCGGTGCCGCGGGAGGAATCGACCGGGGTGCGGGGATTCGGGCGCTGTTCCCAGGTGTCCATGCCGAAAAAGGTCGTGTCCTGGGAGATCAGGTTAAGCTCCTTGACGCCCTCCCTCACGAGCCGACGGGCTTCCTGAACGACGCTGTCCACGGTGCGGCTGCGATGGCGGCCGCGGATTTGCGGGATGATGCAGAAGGTGCAAGGGTGGTTGCAGCCCTCGGCGATCTTGATGTAGGCGAAATGGGCCGGGGTGAGGCGGAAACGGGGCGTGTCGTAGTCCGGAATGTAGGTGGACTTGCCCTCGAACAACACGGCGGGCGCGGCCTTGGCGTCGCCCGTGCCGCGGTCCTTGGCGTAGATCTCCTCGATGATCGGGGCGACCTTGGTGACCTGGTCGAGACCGATGAAGGCGTCCACCTCGTGGTGCAGCTCCGTTTTGAGATCCTTGGAGAAGCGCTGGCTCATGCAGCCCGCGACGATGAGCTTCTGCTCATTGCGGCGCTTCTTCATCCCCTTGTTATGGTGGACCTCGAGGATGTGTCCGATCGACTCTTCCTTGGACGAGTCGATGAAGGAGCAGGTGTTGACGATGACGACGTCGGCCTTTTCCGCCTCGGGAATGACGGCCATGCCCGCCTGATGGAGGTGTCCGACCATGATCTCGCTGTCCACGAGGTTCTTGGCGCAACCGAGGGAGATGAGGCTGACCTTGATCATGCTATAAAAACAAAGGCGCGCCGCGGAGGGCGCGCGCTTGAAACGGTCCCCGGGGGAACGCGCTTACTTCTTCTTGGAGGCCTTGATGGCAGCCTTGATCTTGGCGTTGCGGCGCTTGTGGTAGGCGACGCGGCGTTTCTTTTTGATGTGCTTGTTGGTTTGTTGACCCATGGGAGTGGAGGTATGAGGGGAAGCTTTTGCCCGAAGTTACGCGTCGGAGTCAAGCGCCTCAATAACGGGGCAGGGAAGGGTCGATTTGTTCGGCCCAGGCATCGATCCCGCCGGCGACGTTGGAAACCTGTTCAAAACCGTTGGCCCGGAGGAACTGCGTCACCCGCAGGCTGCGTCCGCCATGGTGACATTGGACAAGAATCAGCCGGTCCCGGGGCAGATCGTTGAACGATTCAGGGATCTGGCGCATCGGGATGTGACGGCTGCCGGCGATAACACTCGTGACGACCTCGAAAGGTTCGCGCACATCGAGCAGCAGGGCGCCCTCTTGGTGGAGCCTGGCGGCAGTGACGACATCAACTTCGAGCGGAGTTTCCATGCGTCCAGCCAAGGCACCGGACGGCCCTTGGCAATCAGTTAGCCATTGACCGCACCGCTTAGCTCCAAGTGCAATAGCCGCCATCAGTTTTATGCCCAATCGATATGTTGTCATCATGGCCGGCGGCCGCGGCGAGCGGTTCTGGCCCCAAAGCTGCGCCGCCACCCCGAAGCACCTGCTGCCCATCGTCGGGGACAAAACCATGCTCGCCCAGACCGTGGAACGCGTGGCCGGCGTCGTGCCGCGGGAAAACATCTTCGTGCTCACCACGCAGGCCCAGCAGACCGGTTGCCAGCGCGCCTGTCCGGATCTGCCTCCGGCCAACATCGTCGCCGAACCGATGGGCCGCGACACCGCGGCCGCGACCGGTCTGGCCATGCTGCTGGTGAAACAACGCAACCCCGAGGCCACGTTTGCCATGCTGCCGGCCGACCATGTCATCCATGACGTGAAGGAATATGGTGGTTTGTTGAATGTCGCCTTTGAGGCCGCCGAATCGGCTGACGTGCTCGTGACGCTTGGCATCAAACCGACCGCCCCCGAGACGGGTTTCGGCTACATCCAGCAGTCGGCTCCGTGGAAGAAGATCGGCGGGCGCGACGTGATGGCGGTGAAGCGCTTCGTCGAGAAGCCGAATCTGGAGACCGCGCAGGGTTATCTCACCTCGGGCGAATACTTCTGGAACGCCGGCATGTTCGTCTGGCGCGTGCCGGTCGTGGAGACGGCTTTCCGCGCACATGCCCCGGAGCTTTATGCGGGTTTGGCCAAGCTGGAGGCCGCGGCCGGTTCGGCTGGCGGCTGGGCGGAGGCGTTGCCCCAGGTTTATCCGACGCTGCCGCGCATTTCCGTGGACTACGCACTGATGGAGAAATCCACCAACGTCGTCGTCGTGCCGGCCACTTTCGACTGGGATGATGTCGGCGCGTGGCCGGCCATCGCGAAGCACTTCACACCCGACTCGGCCGGCAATGTCCTGCGCGGACTCGCGATGGTCGAGGGCGGCGCCAAAAACATCGTCGTGAGCGCTGACGGACACCTCACCGCGGTCGTCGGCGCCAGCGATCTCGTTGTGGTTCACACCGCCCAGGCCACGCTCGTGTGCCCGAAGGAGAAAGCGCAGGAGATCAAGGCGCTCCTCAAGCGCCTCGGTGAGGACCCGGCCAAGAGGAAGTTTTTGTGAACGACATGGCGTCAGGACGAATTGTAGCGGCGCTCGATGAGCGCCGTCCGGCGGTCACAGACCGCCGCTACAGCTCATGCGCTGCCTCGGCATAGACTACGGCACGAAGCGCGTCGGTCTGGCCCAGGGCGACGAAATCGGTGTGGCCACGCCGCTGCCGGCGTTGACCGACGCCGACGAAGCCGTGCGCTGGCAGAAGCTCGGTGAACAAATCCATCAGCGCCGCATCACCGACCTCGTCCTCGGTTATCCCTACAACATGGACGGGACGGTCGGTTTCAAGGCCAAGGAGGTCGATGCCTTCGCCGCTCGCCTGAAGGCCGAGTTCGGCCTGCCGGTGCACCTCGTGGATGAGACCCTCACCAGCGCTGAAGCCGAGTCCAGCATCGCCAAGAAAAACCGCCGCGCCGTGCGCACCAGCGGCCTGATCGACTCCCGCGCCGCCTGTCTGATCCTCCAGGACTACCTCGATCAAAAGCTCCCGCCGCCGGTTTCCGTGCCGGAGTAGCCACGGATTACAGGCATGGACACGGATGAAGAAGGAATCTATCCGTGCTGAGCAGTGAAATCCGTGGCCCAAAAATCATCACGCTGGAAGTGCGTTGTCGCCTATGAGGGGACGACGTTCAACGGCTGGCAGAGCCAGGAAGGGGGGAACACGGTGCAGGACCTGATCGAGAAACGCCTGCAGGCCATTTTCGGCGAGCGGCTGCGGATCGAGGGCAGCGGGCGCACCGACTCGGGCGTGCATGCCCACGCGCAGGTATTTCATTTCGACGCCCCCTGGCGGCACGGGGCGGAGAGGTTGCGCAAGGCCATCCAGACCGGCCTGCCGCGCAGCATCCTGCTCAAATCGCTTCGCGCGGCGCGGCCGGGTTTTCACGCCCGATTCGATGCAAAAGGGAAGATCTACCGCTACCACGTCCACCTCGGCGAAGCGGATCCGTTCGAGGTGAGGACCTGCTGGTCCCTCGGCCGCGACCTCGATTGGCCGGCGGTGCAGGCCACCGCAAAGCTCCTGCGCGGCAAGCACGACTTCTGGGCCTTTTCCGGAGAGAACGACCGCACCTACGAGACGACCGTGCGCCACCTGCGCCGGCTCGAGGTGCGAAAGCGCGGCCAGCGCGTGACGTTTGCCTTCGAGGCCGACGGCTTTCTCTACAAAATGGCACGCAGTCTGGCCGGGGCGCTGGTCAATGTCGGCCTCGGCAAGCTCAGGCCCGCGGACGTGGCCGCGCTGCTGAAAACCCGCCGCCGGATCGCCGAAGTGGTCACCGCCCCGCCGCAGGGATTGTTCATGGTGAAGGTGATTTACTGACGAGAGGACGACACGGATTACGCCGATGGACACCGATGCGGAATGAAGCTCCCCGTGTTTAATCCGTGAAATCCGTTGTCCAAACGCTCTGCCGCAACGGTCTCGACGTGCTGTTTCCGCGCAGCTGCGTGCATTGCGGCCGGGCGGTGGAGGAGGGGAACTACCGGCACCTGTGTCCGCTGTGCGCGCCGCTTCTCTACATCGTCAGGTCGCCGCACTGCACGACCTGCGGACATCCGTTTTTCGGCGAGATGGCCGAGGACCGGCTTTGCGAGCATTGTGAGACGCTGCATCCGGTCTTTGGCGAGGGGCGCACGGCCGTCCTGCTGCAAGGGGCGGGGCGCTCGCTCATCCACGCGTTGAAATACCACGCGGCCCTGCATGTGCTGGAGGATGTCGAGGCCACCATGCGCCACGCCCCGGGTTACGCCAGCTACGCGCGTGGTGCCGTGCTCGTGCCGGTGCCGCTGCACCCGCGCAAGGAACGCGAACGGACCTACAACCAGAGCCGTTTGCTCGCGGACTGCCTTGTGCAAGCCGCGAACGGCGAGGCGGAAGTGCAGGAGCTGCTGCGCCGCGTGACGGACACCCATACTCAGATCCATTTCGACCGGGAGACCCGCCGGGAGAACCTGAAAAATGCCTTTGCTTTGGCTCCCGGCGCCACCATTAATCCGGCGCAACGTTACCTCCTCATTGATGACGTCTTCACCACGGGCTCCACACTCAATTCCTGCGCGGCAGTGCTGCGCCGCGGCGGTGCGCTGAGCCTCGACGTTGTCACCTTCGGTCACGGCTGAACCCTCTTTCATCGTCATGTCGCATTTCGCCAAACCCAAGCTGCCCTCGGCCCCCAAGGCCACGGGCGCAAAAACCGCCAAGAAGAAGGTCAACACCGAGGGCCTCTGGACCAAGTGCCCCGTGTCGGGCGAGGTCGTCTTCAACAAGGACCTCGAGGCCAATTTCATGGTGGTGCCGAAGAGCGGTTACCATTTCCCCATCGGCTGCCGCGCCCGCATCGCCAGCATGACCGACGAGGGCTCCTTCGAGGAGCACGACGCCAACGTGAAGTCGGCCGATCCGCTCAAGTTCGTGGACTCCGCCGCCTATCCCGACCGCATCAAGCGCTACGAGAAGGACAGCGGCCTGCCCGAGGCTGTGATCTGCGGCACGGGCAAGATCAACGGCATCACCGTGTCGCTCGCCGTGATGGATTTTCGTTTCTGCGGCGGCGCCATGGGCGCGGCGGTCGGCGAGAAGATCACCCGGGCGATCGAGCGCGCCACCAAGAAGAAGATCCCCTGCATCGTCGTCAGCGCGTCCGGCGGCGCCCGCATGCAGGAGGGCATCTTCAGCCTCATGCAGATGGCCAAGACCAGCGCCGCGCTCGGCCGCCATGCCGCGGCCAGCCTGCCGTTCATTTCCCTTCTCACTTACCCGACGACCGGCGGTGTCACCGCCAGCTTCGCCACGCTCGGCGACGTGATCCTCGCCGAACCGGGCGCCATGATCGGTTTCGCCGGGGCGCGCGTGATCAAGGAAACGACCAAGCAGTCGCTGCCCGCCGGTTTCCAGACCTCGGAATTCCTGCTCAAGCACGGCCTCGTGGACCAGATCGTCAGCCGCCTCGAGATGAAGGATCGCCTCACGAGCCTCCTGCAGGCGCTGCACACGCACAAATACATCCCGCACAAGGTGCCGACCGCGTCGCCGTTTCCGTCGGTCAGCGCGGCCGCGAGCGCCTGAGGGGAGGGCGGAGCGGCCCGCTCCGCCGTGGCGCACCGGGCCGGTGCGCCTACCCTATCCCTGCCTCCCGCATTGAATTCCGTGGCTGCCCCGCTCTCCGACTACGCCGCCGTCAAGGACTACCTCTACGGCTTGAAAGCCGGGGGCATGAAGTTCGGCATCGACCGCATGCAGCGGCTCGCGGTAACGCTGGGTCACCCCGAGCGCAGTTATCCGGTGATCCACGTCGCCGGCACCAACGGCAAGGGCTCGGTCTCCGCGATGATCGAGTCCGTCTTGCGCACCGCCGGACTGCGCACCGGGCTCTACACCTCGCCGCATCTGGTCAAGCTGGGCGAACGCGTGCAGGTGAATCGCCGCCTGTTGACCGAGGAGGAAATCGTCGCCTACGCCCGCGAACTGCGCCCGGTGGCGGAGCAGGCCGCGGCCTACGCGCCCGACGAGCACGCCACTTTCTTCGAGTTCATGTCCGCGATGGCTTTCCTGCAGTTTCAGCGCCGCCGGGTGGATGTGGCTGTGGTCGAAACCGGCATGGGTGGCCGGCTCGACGCGACGAACATCGTCCAGCCCGAGGTCAGCGTGATCACCTCCATCGGCCTCGACCACTGCGTGGAACTCGGCGATACCGTCGAGAAGATCGCCCGCGAGAAGGCCGGCATCATCAAGCCCGGGCGCCCGGTCGTCATCGGCCGCATGCCGGCAGGAGCTGAGGAAGTCATCCGCGAAGTGGCGGCAGCGCAGGCTGCGCCGGTGCATTCGGTACGCGGGGTCTTTGGCGAGGATCTGACGGAGTATCCCGTCTCCAATCTCGAGGGCGACTACCAGCGTTGGAATGCAGCCACGGCCGTTCTGGCCATGCGTCTGTTGCCGGCAAACCTTCGTCACGACGGGGCGGCGATAACCCGCGGACTTCAGCACGTGGACTGGCCGGGACGCTGGCAGCGTTTGGAAATCGGCGGCCGGCATCTCATCCTCGACGCCTCGCACAATCCCGAAGGAGCTCAGGAACTGGACAAGAATCTCACCAAGCTGGTCAGCGAGACCGGTCGCAAGCCCGTCATCATCGCCGGTGCGCTGGGTGAATTCCGGGCCCGCTCATTGTTGGAAGTCGTGACCCGGCACGCGTGCGAATTGCACGTCGTCACCCCCAATCAGGCCCGCGCCACGCCCTACGAGGAAATGGCGGCGCTGGTTCCCGTTTCCGCCCGGCATCTTCTACGGCGCGGCGATATCGGCGCGATATTCCCAGACAGCCGATCCTGCACACTCGGTCATCCCGCCGACACCGTGGTCGTCACGGGTTCGATCTACCTGCTCGGCGAAGTGCTGGAACAGCTCGATCCCGGCCGCGGCTCGCGCGAGGACAAGCTGCAGGACTTTTGAGCGCATTGCGCGCTTGTTTCCCGCAGCGCAGGCTGGCAGTTTCCCGCCACCCCCCGATGAAGAAATCCGCTCTGCCATTCGCCAAGGCGTTCAAGGGGAAGCGTGTGCTCATCACCGGCGGACTTGGTTTCATCGGCTCGAACCTGGCGCATGCGCTCGTGCAGCTCGGCGCCAAGGTCACGCTGCTCGACAGCCTGATACCCGAATACGGCGGCAACCGGCGCAACGTGCGCGGTCTCGCGGGCAAGGCGAACATCAACCTGTCCGACGTGCGCGACCGGCACAGCCTGCCGGAGTTTTTGCGCGGGCAGCATTTCCTTTTCAATCTCGCCGGGCAGACGAGTCACATGGATTCTATGACCGATCCCGAGACCGATCTGGAGATCAACTGCCGTGCCCAGCTCACGCTGCTGGAGGCCTGCCGGAAGCACAACCCGCGGTTGCGCGTCGTCTTCGCCAGCACGCGTCAGATCTACGGGCGGCCCGATTATCTGCCGGTGGACGAGAAACACCCGCTGCGCCCGGTGGACGTGAACGGCATCAACAAGCTCGCCGGCGAGGAGTATCACCTGCTTTACAGCCACGTGCACGGCGTGCCCAGCACCGTGCTGCGCCTCACCAACACGATCGGCCCGCGCATGCGCGTGAAGGATGCGCGGCAGACTTTCGTCGGCGTGTGGATCAAACAGATCCTTGAAGGCAAACCGATCGAAGTCTGGGGCGGCGCGCAGCTGCGTGACTTCACCTACGTGGACGATGCGGTCGAGGCCTTCCTCATCGCGGCGACCCATCCGCAGGCGGTCGGCCGCGTGTTCAACCTCGGTGGCGTCGGCCGCATCAGCCTGCGCGAGCTGGCGGCGCTGCTGGTCGAGGTGGCCGGGCGGGGAAGCTACCGGGTGCGCGAGTTTCCCGCCGACCGGCGCAAGATCGACATCGGCGACTACTACTCTGATTCCGGCCTGATCGAGCGTGAGCTGGGCTGGAAGCCGCGCACCTCCATCCGCACGGCTCTCGCCAAAACCGTCGCCTACTACCGCAAGGAGCTGAAGCACTACCTGTGAACAGCCGCAAAATCCTGCCCGCCGACCCCAAGGCCGCGTATCTCGCCGCGCAGGCCGAAACCGATGCCGCCATCCGGCGTGTGTTGCAAAGCGGGCACTACATTCTCGGCCCCGAGGGTGAGGCGTTTGAGAAGGAGTTTTCGCAGTGGCTGGGCCCGACCGGAACGGTCGCCGTGGCCAACGGCACCGATGCCATCGAACTGGCGCTGCGCGCGGCGGGCATCGGCCTGGGTGACAAGGTCGTGACCGTGGCCAACACCGTCTCCGCCACGATCTCCGCCATCTCCGCCACCGGAGCGCGGCCGGTTTATGTGGAGATTGATCAGGCGACCATGCTGATGGACGTCGTCGCGTTGGAGTCGATGCTGACTACCCTGCGCGACCCCAAGATCAAGGCCGTCGTGCCGGTCCATCTCTACGGGCAGATGGTGGACATGCCGCACCTGATGACGGTCGCGGCGGCGCACAACCTGACGGTCATCGAGGACTGTGCCCAGGCGCACGGCGCTTCGATCAACGGCCGCAAGGCCGGCACCTGGGGGCGGCTCGCGGCGTTCAGTTTTTATCCGACCAAGAACCTCGGCGCGCTCGGCGATGGCGGAGCCGTCTGCGGCAGCGATTCCGCCTTGCTGGATCAGGTGCGCCAACTCCGGCAATACGGCTGGCGCAAGCGCTACGTGAGCGAGATGCATGGCCGCAACAGCCGGCTGGATGAAATGCAGGCGGCCATCCTGCGCGTGCGCCTCGGGCATCTTGATGCCGACAATGCGCGGCGGGCGGCCATCGCCGCCCGCTATCAGACGGAACTGCAGCGGGTGCCGCTGGCGCTTCCTGTCACCGCCGAAGCCTGCATCCATTGCTGGCACCAGTTCGTCGTCCGCACGCCGCGCCGCGAGGAGTTGCGGGCGCAACTGGAGAAGAAGCACATTCTCTGCGGGGTGCTCTATCCCGTGCCGATCCACCGGCAGCCCGCCTATCACGACGCCGCCCTGAGTTTGCCCCACACGGAGCAGGCCTGCTCCGAGGTGTTGTCGCTACCGTTGCATCCCGGATTGAGTGATGCCGACGTGGAGCG
>JAUPWC010000556.1 GCA_030916665.1 Verrucomicrobiota bacterium | reverse complement strand
GCGCCGGAGAGCTGCCAGAATTTCTGGAGCGCGGGGGCGAGGGCGGAGGCTTTCAGCTGGTCGTCAATTTTCATGGAGCGGGAGAAGTGAGAGTGAAGGTGAAGGTGAGAGTGGGCCGGAATCGTTCTCTTAATCGTTATCGTAATCTTAATCTCTGGTTTGGAGGGCGGCGCGGCGGCCTTACGGCCGGAGAACGATTAGGATTAGGAGAACGAGAACGATTGAGGTCTCAGTAGCGTTTGTCTTTGCGCAGGTGCAGGATCACGAAGTCGGAGTCGGCGAGGGTCTCGTAGGTGTGCTGCTGGATGGCGTCGAACTGGATGCTCTCGCCGGCGCCGAGCTCGACGGTCTCGTGCGGGAGCGCGATGCGGAGGCGGCCGGAGGTGACCCAGCAGACCTCGGTGTCGTCGTGGTGGATCTCGGGGCGGTTGACCTTCGCGCCGGCGGGGGCGGAGCCGAGGTGGGCGACGACATTGGCGTATTTGACCTGGCGGAACTTGAAGTCGCCGGAGCGGTAGGTCTTCTCCGCGGTGCGGTGGACGAGTTCGGACTCGCACAGGGCGAGGAGATCGGTGGCGCTGAGGCCGAAGGCGCGGGCGAGGCGAAAAAGGGTGTCGAGCTCGGCGGACTGCTGGTTGCGCTCGAGCTTGGAGATGACGCCGACGGACACTCCGGAGGCCTCGGAGAGGGCGGCCAAGGTCAGCTCATGCTGGTCGCGCAGGGTGCGCAGCACGGAGAAGTCGAACTTGGGGGCAGCGGGGGGCACGTTTCGCTGTCGGACAAAAACAGGCGATTTATGTGCGTCAACGAAATAAAATGCCCGGAGAAGTGTAAAAATGGACACGCCACGGCGCGGACCGACGCGATAGCGGATAGAACCTCCAACAAAATCTACCTTCAGCAGTTGCTCGGCTGGCCGTAATAGGCGCCGGGGCCGTGCTTGCGCTTGAAGTGTTTCGCGAGGAGCTCGGGTTCGATCGTCTTAAGCTTGGGCTCAAGCGACAATGACATCAGCGCCATGTGGGCGATGCACTCGACGGCGACGGCGACCTCGACGGCCTTGGCGACCGACTTGCCCCAGGTGAAGGGGGCGTGGCGGTTGACGAGGACGGCGGGGAAGTCGGCGGGATCGAGTTGCTTGAAGCGCTCGACGATGACGTTGCCCGTCTCCCACTCGTAGGCGCCGCCGGAGATTTCCTTCACGGTCATCTTCCGGGTGACGGGGATGTTGCCGTTGAAGTAGTCGGCGTGCGTGGTGCCGAAGATCGGGATCTCGCGGCCGGCCTGGGCGAAGCTGGTGGCGTGCGAGCTGTGCGTGTGCACGACGCCGCCGATGTCGGCGAAGGCGAGGAAGAGCCGGCGGTGCGTGGGCGTGTCGGAGGAGGGGTTGAGCTTCCCCTCGACCTTCTTCCCCTCGAGGTCGATGAGGACCATGTCGGCGGGCTGGAGGTCGGCGTAGGCGACGCCGCTGGGCTTGATGGCAAAGATGCCCTTGGCGCGGTCGATGGCGCTGGCGTTGCCGAAGGTGAGATTGATGAGCCCGTGCTTGGGCAGGGCGACGTTGGCTTCGTAGGCCTCGCGTTTGAGTTCGTTAAGCATGGGAGCGGCTGAAAAGTAGTGAGTAGCGAGTAGTGAGTAGCGAGCAGGAAGGGCGCGAGCAAGCTCGCTGGCCCACAGGTCAGGTGCGCTGCTTGAAGCGGTCGAGCATGACGGCGCCGAGGAGGATCAGGCCGCGGGCGACGTATTGGTAGAAGGGCGGGATGTTGAGGAGGTTCATGGCGTTCTGCACGATGCCCATGATGAGCACGCCGGCGATGACCGCGCTGATGCGCGCGACGCCGCCCGTGAGCGAGACACCGCCGAGCACGCAGGCGGAGATGACCTCGAGTTCTAGGCCCTGCGAGGTGTTGGGCTGGCCGCTGGTCATGCGCGCGGCGAGCACGAGGCCGGCGAAGGCGGCGACGAGACCCTGCAGCGTGAAGATGGTGATCTTGATGCGGGTGACCGCCACCCCGGCGAGGTGCGCGGCCTCCTTGTTGCCGCCGATGGCGAGGGCGTTGCGGCCGAACGCGGTGAGATTGAGCAGCACGCCGAAGACCGTGAAGCACGCGGCCGTCAGCCACACCGGCACGGGCACGCCGAGCCAAGCGGTGTTGCCGAGCGCGAAGAAGGCATCGGTGCGGATGCCGACCGCGCGGCCGTCGGAGGCGATGAAGCCCAGGCCGCGCACGATCTGCATCGAGGCCAGCGTGGTGATGAGGGCGTTGATGCCGAGCCGGGCGACGAAGACGCCGTTGGTGAAGCCGATGAGCGCGCCGCTCGCGAGCGCGGCGGCCACGCCGAAGGCGACACTGCCGGTGCTGTTCATCACCGTCGCGCCGAGCACGCCCGCGAAGGCCACGACCGAACCGACCGAGAGATCGAAGTCACCCGCCGCGAGGCAGAACATCATCGTGCATGCCACCATGCCGATGGTGGCCACCGCGAGCGCGAGGCCGCGGAGGTTCACCACGGTCAGGAAGTTCTCCACGAAGAGCGAACAGATGAGGAGCAGCACCGCGAGCACGACGAGCATGCCGGCGGAGCCCCAGAGGCGGGCGAAGGGGGAGGGGCTTGAAAGCGGTTTGGATGTCATGACGCGAAATCACATTGCAACGGTCGCGGACGAAGCGCGGTGGAGTCACCGCGCTCCACCACGTCGGCCAGGTGGAACGCGCTGACCCCAGCGCGTTGATGGACGTGCGTTACCTTCATGGTGTGCTTTCTTCCGTGGCGGCTCCCACCGGCAGCGCGGCGTGCAGGACGGCCTCGGGCGTGGCGGCGGCGCGGGGAAATTCGGCGGCGACGAGGCCCTCGCGCATCACGAAGATGCGGTCGGCGATGCCGAGCACCTCGGGCAGTTCGCTCGAAACGATGACGACGCTCGTGCCCGCGGCGGCGAGGTCGTGGATGAGGGCGTAGATTTCGCTCTTGGCGCCGATGTCGATGCCGCGCGTGGGCTCGTCGAGCACAACGACGCGCACCTGCTCGGACAGCCAGCGCGCAAGGATGGCCTTCTGCTGGTTGCCGCCGGAGAGCAGGCCGATGAGCGTGTCGGCCGAGGCCGTGCGCACGCCGAGCCGCGCGATCTGGGCGGTGGCGTTGGTTTTCTCCCAAGCGCGGTCGAGGAAGAGGCCGGCGTGCAGGCGCGAGCGGCGGGCGCTGAGATTGATGTTCTCCGCCACCGAACGAATGGCGATGATGCCCTCCTTCTTGCGATCCTCGGGGCAGAACACCAGACCGGCGCGGATGGCGGTGCGCGGCGATCCCCCCGCGAGCAATTCGCCGTGGATGCGCACCTCGCCCGCCGTCGGGGCGACGGCGCCGCAGAGCAGGCGCATCAGCTC
>JAUPWC010000555.1 GCA_030916665.1 Verrucomicrobiota bacterium | reverse complement strand
GACGCGCTCGCCGTGCTCGATTCCTATTTCGCCTGGCGCCGCACCCCTGAGGGCGCGGCCTGGGCGCAGTGAGTTTCTTGTAGGGCGGGGTCTCCGAACCCCGCCTACGTTCGATGACGTTATCACGTTCGCGGCGGGATTCGGAGACCCCGCCCTACAAGAAACTCACTGCGCCCAGGCCGCGCCCTCAGGGGTGCGGCGCCAGGCGAAATAGGAATCGAGCACGGCGAGCGCGTCGGCGCTCGGCACGGGGCCGGGCGATGCGGTGTTCTTGAAATACATCACGCGTCGATCGCCGTCGGCGTAGCGCGGCCAGGCCGGAACGCTGTCGCCGTTGGGGTCGCCGCGTTTGGCGAAGTTCGTCCAGTAGGTGGACACGGTGTCGGAGATGGCCCAGTCGCCGGGCGTGAGCTTGGCGTCGTTGCGGTCGAGGGTCTGGAAGACGTAGGGCACGTCCACGCCGTGCGGCATGCCGTGGTCGGCGGTGGGGCCGTCGGCGGGGCGCGCGGGGTGCTGGTCGAAGTAGTAATAGAAGACCTTCGTCCTGCCGGAGCGCGCCTGCAGCGTCGCCCAGGCCCAGGTCTGCCAGCCGAAGGCGGCGTCGCGCATCAGGTCGCGCGCGGTCTTCGGGACAGTCGTGGCGGTGGCGGGATAGGCGGCGATCAGTTTCTCGGCGAAGGGGCCGTAGCGCTTCTCGACGTTGGCGCGGTATTCCTCGGGCGTCTTCTCCCGAGCGAAGCTCAGGCCTTCGTCGGAGTTGTAGCCGACGAGGATGTCCACGGCGTGGTATTGGCCGGCTTCGTAGAGCTTGTGCTGGTCGTCGGGGATGATGAAGCCGTCCACAATGGGCCAAGCCGCGCCGCTCCCCCACCCGGCCGGGAGTTTGTCGGGAGACAGCTGGCGCAGCTCGGCGATCGACGAAGCGCCGGCCTTCTGCGCGAAGGCGACGCCCGAGGCCTCGGCCATGGCGAGCGTGCGCATGTTCTCGCCGGGATAGGTCGTTGGGCGGGTGGGGCCGAACGAGCCACCGCTTTGCGAGATGGCGCCGCGGAAGAGGCCCTTGGTCTCGGGCGAGGCGCAGAGCATGCTGACGGCGATGCCGCCGGCGGATTCGCCGAAGATCGTGACGCGGGCCGGGTCGCCGCCGAACGCCGCGATGTTGCGCTGCACCCACTGCAGGCCGGCGATCTGGTCCATCAGGCCGTAGTTGCCTGAGGCGCCGCGGCCCGACTCGGCGCTGAGCTCCGGATGCGCGAGAAAACCCAGCGGCCCGACGCGGTAGTTGATCGTGACGAGCACGACGCCCTTGCGCGCGAGGTGCTCGCCGTTGTGAGTGGGGTTGTTGTTACCACCGAAGGAAAAACCGCCGCCGTAGATCCACACGAGCACCGGGAGTTTTTCGGAGGGGGATTTCGCGGGCGTCCAGATGTTGAGGTAGAGACAGTCCTCGCCGACGGCGCCCTTGCCGTCGCCCTGATAGGGATCGGAGCCAAACTTGTCGGCCGCGCGCACGCCCTCCCACTTCGCGGCCGGCTGCGGCGCGCGCCAGCGGAGATCACCGACCGGCGGTGCGGCGAAGGGGATGCCCTTGAAGACGGTGAGGTCCTTTTCGGTCACGCCCTGCACGAGACCGGTCTCGGTCGCGACGGGCGCGGGGGTTTGGGCGAAGCCGAGGGTGGCGGCGAGGGCGAGGAGGGAGATCAAGGCTGGAGTCTTCATCGAGGAAATTAGAATATGCCAATGGGGTTTGCGCAGGTAGGGGCCGACCTCCGGGCGGCCCGGGGGAATGCGGTAATCCTTCGGCCCGCCCGGAGGTCGGGCCCTACCGGTTTTCGGTGCGACACTCATTTCCGCCAGAGATTCGGCAGGAAGCGTTCGTGGAGGAGGTGACGCCAGGTGGCCCAGTCGTGGGCGCCGTGGCCGCCGACGTAATACTCGTGCTTGATGCCGTGCTTCACGAGCGCCGCGCGGAGGTTCTCGCTGCGTTCGCCGAAGCGACCCTTCGCCTCGAGCGTGCCGAGGCCGACGAAGAGGGTGTCGATCTTTGCGTTCACGTCGGGCGTGTTCAGGAAGGCGGCGAAGGATTTCTCGGTGTCGGCGTCGCCGGCGCTGAGCACGCCGAAGTTGGCGAAGAGATCGAGCGAGTTGAAGCCGACCCACATCGTGTGGCGTCCGCCCATCGAGAGGCCGGAGAGCGCGCGGCCCTTGGGGTCGCGGCGGACGGCATACTCGCGCTCCACGAGCGGGATGACGTGCTGGCGGAGCTCGGCCTCGAACTTTTTGAAGGTCAGCTCGATGTGTTTCGGGTGATTGCGGTGCACGACCTGGTTGTTGGGGATCACGATCACCATCGGCTCGGCCTTCTTTTCGGCGAGCAGGTTGTCCAGGATGAAGTTCACGCGGCCGTCGTAGATCCAGTTGTGCGGGAGTTCGCCGCTGCCGCCGACGAGGTAGAGCACGGGATAGGTCTTGGTGCGTTCGTAGCCGGGCGGGGTGTAAACGAAGAGGTCGCGTTCGCCCTGCGTGACCTCCGAATGATAGATGTGGCGCGTGATGGCGCCGTGCGGGACGGGGCGCGCGTCGTAGTAGGCCGGGCCGTCGCCGTGGATGATGAGCTGGCTGTAGGGCGGCATGCCGGTGAAGGCGGCCTGCGTGTTGCTCGGATCGGCGACCTGCACGCCGTCGATGCGGATGAGGTAGGCATACATGTCGGGCGGCAGCGGCCCGAGGGTGAGTGTCCAAATGCCGTCGGCGCCCTTGATGAAGGGGAGAGTCTCGCCCCAGTTGCGGCCGAGGGCGGCGAGCACGGCGCCGTTGAGCTCGACGGTTTTGGCCTCGGGCGCCTTCACCCGGAAAGTCACGGTGCGGTCGGCGTGGACCTCGGGCGAGTTGAGCGGCGCGCTGAAGGGCACGAGGCCCTCGGCGTTGCGCTGCGGGTCCCAGTCGAGGTTCACGTTGGCTTGCTGCGCGCGGATGAACGGCGGGGCGAGCAGCGCGGCGGCGAGGGTGAAGGCGGCGAGGGGTTTCATGAGGGAGCTATTGTAGGGCGGGGTCTCCGACGGAGGCTTGGCGAAGATGGCGGAGCAACCCCGCCTCGAAAGTGAAAACGTCATCGGACCGAGGCGGGGTTCGGAGACCCCGCCCTACAGTCACTTCTTCAGGGCGATTTCCAACTGGTTGAAGGAATGCGCCGGGAAGGTATGGCTGATCCGGCTGCCG
Organism: Verrucomicrobiota bacterium; assembly: GCA_030916665.1. GTDB lineage: Bacteria > Verrucomicrobiota > Verrucomicrobiia > Opitutales > Opitutaceae > Lacunisphaera. Next base: position 4,854 of record JAUPWC010000555.1, on the reverse strand, counting down.
GTGAAGGCGAGGTCGGTCGTGACGGTGCGCACCTGCTCCGCCGCGGCGGTGTTGGTGGCGGCGAGGGAGTCGGCGTTGACGAGGTGCACGCGGCCCCGGCCGGTGTAGGCGCCGGACTGCAGCTCGACATCGGCGGCGATGGCCTCGGTCTCGCTGCGATTGACGACGTTGACCAGGAGCTTGCCGTCGGCCGCGTTGAGCACGGCGGTGACGTCGAGGAGGGGGATGTCCTTGAAGGCTTTGTTGCTGTAGGTGGCGCAGCGCGTGTGGACGTCCAGCGCGGTGCCGCGGCAGTGGTTCGAGTAGAGGAAGAACGGGTAGTAGAGGGAGGTCTTGTAGCCGCCTTCGGGGGTGATGCCGGTGAGGCTGGTCAGGAAGGTGAGGTTCGCCATCTTGACGATGTCGGCGTGGCGAATGAAGGCGTTCAGGTGCTGGGCGAGGAGCAGCGGGCCGGCGAGGGTGTTGCCGCGAGCACCGTATTCATCGAACGAGATGTAGATGGGCCGGTCCGTCTCGGATTTGACCATGGCCTTCTGGATCTGGCCCTTGGTGACCTGGATGATCCGGTCGATCTCCATGCCGAGGGACATCTCATCGGCGAAGCCCGGCTTTTCAAAACCGCGCAGGACCTGGAACACGTAACGGTGCAGGGAAATGTAGTCCACGTAGCCGGCCATCTGATCGAGCACGTAGTCGTTCCAGTCGGTCCAGCCGTCCTTGGGGTCATAGCGCTTCGTGACGAGCGGGTAGTTCGACGCGCCGGCGGCGACCAGTTTGATGTCCTTGTCCACCGCGCTCATCATTTTGGCGGCCTCGATGGCGAACTTCGTGTAGTCCTCCTTGCTCTTGTGGCCGAGCTGCCAAGGACCGTCGGGCTCGTTGCCGAGGGCCCAGAATTTCACCTTGAAGGGCTCCGGATGGCCGTGCTTCACGCGGAGGTCGGCGTAACGCGTGCCGGCGGGTGCGTTGCAATACTCCACCCAGCGCGCGGCCTCCTCGATCGTGCCGGTGCCGGCGTTGATGCAGATGAAGTTCTCCGCCCCGACCAGATTGCAGAAGGCCACATACTCGGCGGTGCCCATCTGGTTCGATTCCTTCCGGGTGCGCGAAAGGTCGAGCGAGACCGGGCGATCGGCCTTCGGGCCGATGGCATCCATCCAGTTGTGCCCGGACACAAAATTGCCGCCGGGCCAGCGGATGGCCGTGACCTTCAGTTCCTTGATTTGCTGCAGGTATTCCTGGCGGAAACCGTTCTCGTCGGAGTGCGGCGAAGTCGGATCATAGAGGGGACCATAGACGATGTCGGGCCGGTCGCCGCGCGAGAGCGGCTCAAGGAAGCTGCCGTAGATGTTGGGGTCGATCGCGCTGATGGTCCGGTCGAGATCAACCTTGATGAGGGCGGGTTCGGCGACCGCAAGGGGGCCGAGGAGCGCGGCGGCGAGAAGCAGCGAACCGAGCAAGAGACGGGATTTTTTCATGGGATTGAAGCGGGTGGGCGGGGTCTCCGAACCCCGCCGCGAGCACGGCATCGTCAACGAACCAAGGCGGGGTTCGGAGTCCCCCGCCCTGCAACAATCCTACTTGGCGGCGGCGGACTTGAGAAAACCGTTGTGGTCGAGCCAGTGGGTGAAGGGTTCGAACCAGTAGTAGGTGGGGTGGCCGGGATAACCCATGCCGAAGCCGTGGCCGCCGTCCTGGTAGAGATGGAATTCGACCGGTTTCTTGGCGTCATACCAGGACTTGATCAGGCCAAACTGGCCGTTGAAGAGGAAGTCGTTGGCGGCGATGGCCACGAACAGTGGCGGCGCATCCTTCGGCACCTCGACGGGGCCCATGCCACCGTAGATCGGGGCGATGAAGGCGAACTTCATGGTCTTGGAGTTGAGCGTGCAGTGCATCGTGAGCCCGGCGCCGGCGGAGAAACCCATCATGCCGATGCGGTCGGGGTTGATGTTCCATTCCTTGGCGCGAGCGACGATCATCGCGTAGGCGGCCTCGGCGTCGGCGAGCTGGTTGTCGAGGTTGGGGCGCGGCGGACGCGGGGCTTCCGCCGGAGGAGCAGCCGGCGCGGCGCCGGTCGCGGCACCCCCGGCGGGCGGAGTGACGGCCGCGAAAGTGCGGTTCATGGATTGCTGCAGGCCTTCGATCGTCGGCGGGGTCGGAATGAGGCGATACTTGAGCACGAAGGCGGCGACGCCGCGCTCGTTGAGCGCCTTCGCGATTTTCCAGCCCTCGTTGTTGATGGACAGCCAGCGGAAGCCGCCGCCCGGCGCCACGATGACGGCGGTGCCGTTGGCCTTGGCCGGATCGGGCAGATAGGGCGTGAGGGTGGCGGTGGTGACGTTGCGCACCATCGGTTCGCCCCATTGCTTGAACCACGACTCTTGGGCCGGTTGGTCGGCGACGCCGCCCGTGCCGAGCACGATGGCATTGGGCTCGGCGGGAGCCTCCAGCGGGGTGATGGTGCCGTCCTGCGCGGAGGCGGACGCGGCAAAGGTGAGCAACGAAGCCAAGGCGGAGCTCTTGGCCAGTTTCAGGAACGGGGCGGACATGGTCATACGGGGGTTGGGGGGCGGCTTGCAGTAATGCGATGAACACAGGGGAGGGGTGAACGACCGCGGGGCAAAGCTAGGGAATTTGCTGCGGCCGGACCTGCAAAGGACTGTGATCAGGCATAGGATTCTAATCCGCGGACGGCAAACCGGCGCGCAGGATTACCGTTCAGTGCGCTGTCCAGTCCGGATCAGCAGGTGGGGCGCGTTGCTCCCCAACGCGCCAAGGACGTCCGCCCTTGAGAAAGCGTCCTGAGGCGCAGGTCGCTCCACCTCCGGTTGCAGGAGTCCCGACGGACCCGGTCAGCGCGCCGATGCGGCCGGCACGCCCAGCAGCGGCCGCATCTTCTCCGCGTAGCGGCGACCCAGTTCGCGGTAACCCGCGGGGCTGAAGTGGAGCCTGTCCCCCGCCGCTTCGCAGCCGTCAGAGGATACGAAGTGGGCGGTCGGGATAAGCTTCGGCAGGTCGGCGATGACGGCGTTCATGCTCGCGCACTTGCCCTGCTGGTCGGCGGGCACGAGCCCGCCCACGAGCAGCGGCACGTCCGCGGCGTTCAGGCCGAGGTCGGCGAGCAGTTTTTCATAGACGGCTTTCACCTTGGCCGGCCAGGCGGGGTCGCCGACGTTGGACTCGCCCTGGTGCAGGAGGATGCCGCGGATGACGCCCGCCTGCTGGGCGACGCGCGCCATGTCCACGAGGCGCTGGTAGGGATTGCCGGCGTAGGCGTTGAGCGCGCCCTTCATCCACGCGGGGGCGTTGGGAATGTAGTCCGGGAAAGCCGCGGGATCGAAGAGCTCAATCTTGCAGCCGCCGACCGAGACGTTGACCACGCCGACACGGTGATCCGCCGGCAGGGCGGCCACGAGCGTGCGGCCGAAATAGTCCGCCGGGCTCATGCCGGAATTCGGCCGGCAGAGCGGCGGCACGGCCGGATACCATTTGCCCTGCTCGCGACCCAGCGCGGGAAAATTCACCGCCGCCAGCACCTGGAAGCGCGGCTCGTCATAGGTCTTTTCCTCGGCCGGGATGCCGGGGAAGCCTTCCATGTTCGACTGCCCGAGGCAGAGAAACACGTGGAAATTCTTGTCTTGGGCGCGGGCGACGGCGCCCGCGAGGAGCAAGCCGGCCAGCAACAGGCGGCAGAGCGATGGTTGCATAGGGAAAATCACAGGACGCGAAACACGCGGATGATGACGGTGCCCGGGCGCGGACCGCCGGCAATCGAGCTGATGAACTGGGACTGGTTGAGCCAGGCATGCGGACCCTCCGGCGCCTCGAAGCGCAGGGCCGTGCGCATGTAGGCGCCGCCGGCGGCGATGACACCCTGGTTGCGCACGATGATGACCGTGCCGTCGTCCGCGCGGACCGAGTAGAGCGCGTCGGCCTCGACCACGCCGTCAGGGCGCACCGTCTGCCAGTCGGCCCCGCCGGGCAGCACCGTGCCGCGCAGCTTCGGACCGACGAACGTGCCGCCGGTGATGGGAATGTAGAGCCGCCCGCCGCGCGGGGTCGGGCCGACCTGCACCGGCGCGTCGATCGACACGACCGCCTCATAGACAAACTCTGTCTGCAGGGGCGCGACGACCGGCGGCGGCAGCGGAATCTCGCCGCGCACGGAGACTTTTTCCGCGGTGGGAAAATCCGCCGGCACGGGGAAGTCCGCGGGCCGGCCGGCGAGCCATTGCAAGGCGCGCACCACGACAGTCTGCAGGCCGGCGCAGCGCATGCGCGCGGGCTGCGTGTCGCCCTTCCACACGTGGCCGAAGGTCGAGGTATAGACGCGGCCCTTCCCGTAGGTGACCGTCCACTCGAGCGGCCACGACTGCTGCGAACGCGGGTCGTGGCCGTGCGACAGCACCTCGAGGTTCTGCGCCGGGCCACGGGCGAAGTAGTATACCTCGATGTCGGGCGTCAGCCACTCGCGCGGCAGGCCGGCATGGATCGGGTGGTCGCCGAGGCGCTTCACGACGGTATCGAGGCGGGCGCCATGCCCGGTGTCGCTACCCTCCCCCGCCGGAATGCGCACGACCTTGCCGTCAGGGCCGACCGCGAGCGCCCAGCCGAAGTCGCGTTTCCGCCAGCCGAGGCCGATCATCTCGTTGTAAGCGGGCCAGTCGGCAAAGGCGTTGTTGCCCGCGTGCCAGACATAGACACCGCCCCCGTTGCGCACGAACGCCTCAAAATCCTCCTCCACGGCGCGCGGCCAGCGCGGGCCGCCACCGAGGTCGTTGCAGGTCTGGATGACGACGTCGTATTCGGCGAACTTCGGCCGCCACGCGTCCCAGCCCGGCGCGTCCTTCG
>JAUPWC010000554.1 GCA_030916665.1 Verrucomicrobiota bacterium | reverse complement strand
GTCTCACCCGTTCGCCCGACGCCTCGGTAGACTCACCCCGGCGCTGACCACCCAAGAGAACCATGTCGTCCGTTCCTGCACCCCTTCAATGTTCGTTCCCGGTCAACCGGCGGGCTTTTCTTCTCGGTGGGGCCGCGTTCGCCGCTGCCGCGATTCTTCCAGTCCGGGCCAGAGGCACTGTTGCCCGACTTTCCGCCTATCCATTCACGCTTGGCGTCGCGTCCGGTGATCCGGCGGCGGACGGCTTTGTGCTTTGGACGCGCCTCGCGCCACGACCGCTGGAGCTTGGTGGCGGCATGTCCCCCGCAGCAGTCGAGGTTGTCTGGGAAGTTGCGACGGACGAAGGGATGACGCGGATTGTTCGGCGAGGAGCGGCATCCGCCAGTCCTGACTGGGCGCATTCGGTTCATGTGGAGGTAGAGGGGTTGGAGCCGGACCGCTGGTATTGGTATCGTTTCATGGCGGGCGGCGAAGTCAGTCCCATGGGCCGCACCCGCACCCTGCCGACCGCCGGCGCGCAGCCGGAACGGTTGCGCTTCGCCTTTGCGTCCTGCCAGAAATACGAGGTCGGCTATTACACGGCCTATGAGCACATGGCGCGCGAGGAACTCGACCTGATCGTTTTTCTTGGCGACTACATTTACGAAAAGACCGACGGCTCGGATGCCGTGCGGCCCCACGGCTTGCCGGAGGCGCTGACGCTCGACGACTACCGCCGCCGCTACGCGGTCTACAAGACAGACTCCTCCTTGCAGGCAGCGCATTCCATGGCTCCTTGGCTCGTCACTTGGGATGACCACGAAGTGAGTAATGACTACGCCGGATCGGTCCCCGAGAATCCCGGGGCGGCGGACCCGGCCCGTTTTCTGCTGCGCCGGGCGGCGGCTTACCGCGCATATTATGAGCACATGCCGCTCCGCCACGCGGCGAGGCCATCCGGTCCTGATCTGCGCCTATACCGGCGATTCGACTATGGTCAGCTCGCCCGGTTCAACGTGCTGGATACCCGCCAATATCGCACCGACCAGCCGGCGGGCCCTCGGCTCCAGCCGGATCGCCCGGATTTGCGGGATCCCGCCGGCACCCTGCTGGGCCTGGATCAACTCGCGTGGCTGTTCGAGGGCCTCGATCAGTCCCCGGCGCGTTGGAACGTGCTGGCGCAACAGGTCCTGATGGCGCCGGTCGATCGCGTGCCCGGTCCGGACAAGGTCGTGGATGTGGACAAGTGGGCGGGGTATGAATTCGAGCGGCGACGGGTGTTGCGGCACTTCCTCGAAAAGAACATCTCCAACCCCGTCGTCCTTACCGGCGACAAGCACAATAATTGGGCGAACGAACTGCTGATCGACTTCGACGATTCCGTCGAACGGCCGGCCGCCGTCGAATTTCTCGGCACCTCGATCACCTCCGGCGGCGATGGGGTGGATCAACCCGACTACACGGCGGCACTGCTCGCCGAGAATCCTTGCGTGAAATACCACAACAACGAACGCGGTTACGTTCGCTGCGAGATAACCAAAAAATACTGGCGCAGTGACTTCCGGACCATTCCCTACGTGACCCGCCGCGGCGCGCCGCTGCAAACACGCGCCTCATTCGTGGTCGAAAGCGGCGCGCCACGGCTGCATCAGGCATGACGTCCTTGGCGTAGCCCGGGCGTCATCCGGCCATCACTTCAATGCCGCAAGATCCGCGCCGAAATTGAGGTGGAGGGTCTGGCCGTCAATAACGAGGGCCGGCACAGACTTGACCCCGGCCTTCTCGGCTTCAGCGAGGCGGTCTTTGGCGCTACCGAGGTGGATGACTTCAAGGTCAACCTGGGCGCGGTCGATGAAACGGGTGATCGTGGATTCGGCGGCGAGGCAAACAGGGCAGCCCGCATGATAGAACTTCGCAGAGGTTTTCATAGGAGTATATTTGAACTGGTTTTTTGTTGTTGTCGAAATTGGCTCGCGTGGCGAACCGGTCGGCTAGCATAGACGAGATGGACGGTATTTCATAGAGGGGACAAATCAGGGGGTAGGCACCGTTTTCTTCCCTCTCGACGGATGTGTGACGGGTGCGTAGTTTCAGGCCGATGAAACCGAAACATTTCACTGTCGTCGAGCGCTCGGCTTACCGGAGCCTCGAAGACGTAGTGGGCTGCAAATGGTCGGCGGCGGTCGTCGGCGCGATCAATCGCGGCATCACCCGTCCCGGCAAACTGGAGCGTTACATCCCGGGTATCTCGACGAAAGTGCTCACCGAGCGACTGCGCAAGTTGCTGGCCTATGGTTTGATCATCCGGGAAGACTATCCCGGGACGGTATTGCATGTGGAATATCGGCTGACGCCTGCGGGCGCGCGTCTCGCAACGATCATTGATCAACTTCATGTGCTCCAAAAGGAACACACTGTTGTTATCAAGCAGGTCGATAAACTCCCCGTGCTCAGTAAAAGAAAGGCGTCGCTATAAGATTCCTTGGGCTGCAGGCTGAGCGGCCGTTCGGCTCATTGCTGAATCGATCCAATGGACACTGAAGTGGGTTTCGACTCCTGCAAGCGGCTGATCACGGGGGCCTTG